>JAIVTZ010000257.1:0-5771 GCA_049188105.1 Deltaproteobacteria bacterium
CGCGGCCATCTGGCGGCCGCGAGGGAGAGTTCCGGCGAGGATCTTCCAGCCTGTAGACCCCGATTCTCCGCGGCGGCATTGCCCGTGAGTGCCCCCTTTGACGATATTTGGGCCAGAGTCATCCACTCGCAACAAGAATCCGTGCTCCCAAAATCGTCAAAGACGGCACGTCCGGTCAGCATTCGCAACAGCGCCACGCCGACTGGGGCTTCCCGGCGGAGGATTCAAGCTGGGGGACGTCAAATTCGAAATTCGAAATTCGAAATTCGAAATCGGAAATTCAAGATCCCCCAGGGGTGCATCGAGCATCGAGCATCGAGCATCCAGCATCAATTTGGACACGGAGATGAAGACGGGCACGGGAGTAGACCGCTATACTGCCGTCAATGCGTCGCCAAGGTCCCATCACCGTGCGCCATCTGATTGTTGCGGTGCTCGTGGTGGTGGTGATCAACGCGCAGCTTACCTGGTGGGTCGTTTTTGTCCTCCGCCTCAACCGGGAAAACCTTGATCTCGATCGGCAACGTCTCCTGGCGGGGGCACGCCTCGAGGCCGTGCGCGTGGAGACCGAGCTCGAGACTGCGCGCACCGCCCTGGAGGCCGCCCTTCTCATGGGAGCAGAGCCGGGTCGCGACGCGGTTCCGAAGCCGTTCGCGGGATGGCGGACCTCGGATGCCTCCCTTGGCTGCCCGTCGGCGTGCCTCAACCGTTCCGGAGTGATCGAGCTCGGTGTCGTGGTGGGTGGTCGATGCGTCAGCGGGGTGGTGAGCTCCGAGTGGCGGCAACGGGTTTTGGAGGTCGGCGGCTCACTCGAGGTCGTCTCAACCGAAAGCGAGGGACCCACCGGCGTCGCCCTCGCCGAGCCGTGCAACAGCCTGACGATTCGACCTCAGACCGAGATTTGGGAGGGGCTCCTCGAGCAGTATCGGCGCCGGATCGTGATGATGGTCTCCGAGGGGGCGTTTTTCGCCGTGCTTCTCCTGGTGGTCATCGGGCTCCTGTGGAGGAGTGTGAGACGAGAGGTCGAACTCGAACGTCAGCATCGAAACTTCCTGTCCGCGATCACCCATGAGCTCAAATCGCCGCTGGCCGCCATGCGCTTGGCCCTCGAAACGGTTATCGGAGGACGCGCCACCGGAGATATTGCAAGGCGATTCCTCGCCAATGCCCTCGAGGACACCGAGCGCCTCGAGGGTCTGGTGCAAAAGGTACTCGAGGCGACGCGGTACGGCGATGGCTGGTCGGAGATCGATCTACGCGATACCGACCTCAGCCTGCTCGTCGAGGAGTCGGTCGACATCTTTCGCCGCCGGGCCGTCGCCAACGGCGTGCGGTTCGAGGCACAGATCGCGAGCGATATCCATGCCGATGTCGACCATGAGGCGATGGCGATCGCGATTTCAAATTTGCTCGAGAATGCGGTGAAGTACGGTGGCGATCCGCCGATCGTCAGGATCGATCTGAACATCGACGGCAACGACGCCGTACTCGAGGTGAGGGACAACGGCGGAGGAGTCCCCGAGGAGGACCTGGAACTCATTTTCGGCCGCTTTTACCGCAGCGGGGACGAGATGACGCGGACCACCGGGGGCACCGGTCTCGGCCTGTATCTGGTACAACAGATTGTCGCCGCCCACCTGGGAGAGGTGGAGGTGGCGGCCACGGGGCCGGAAGGATCGATCTTCCGGGTGAACATTCCCGGCCGCGAGGTGTGAGGAAGGAATGAAGAAGCACATCCTGATCGTCGATGACGAGGAGCATCTTGCGGATGCCCTCGCCCACAATCTTCAGTTCGAGGGTTTCTCCACGACCACTGCGTACGACGGCGAGGAGGGTCTTCAGCTCGCCCGTACCATTCAGTTCGATCTGGTGATCCTCGACATCATGATGCCGAAGCTGGACGGGCTCGAGGTGTGCAAGCGGCTCCGCGCCACCGGCAGCAGGGTGCCCATTCTGTTTCTGACCGCCAGGTCTGCCGACGCCGACCGGTTGCTCGGCCTCAAGGTCGGCGCCGACGACTACGTGGCCAAGCCCTTTCTCCTCGAGGAGCTGATCCTACGCATCCACGGCATCTTCCGTCGCCAGGAGTGGTACCGCAGCGCGCCCGAGGAGCAGGAGGTCTTCCGCTTCGGTGACAACGAGGTGAACTTCCTGACCTACAAGGCCAAAACCGGTGACAGAACCGTGCATCTGACCGAGAAGGAATGCATGCTGATGAAGCTGCTGGTGGAGCGCCGCAACCAGGTCGTGTCCCGGGAGGAGATCCTGGAGCGTGTGTGGGGCTACCGATTCACGACCTCGTCGCGAACAATCGACAACTTCATCGTCCGTCTCCGCCGCTATTTCGAAAAAGACCCCAAGAACCCGCAGTACATTTTCTCGGTGCGCGGTGTGGGATATCGCTTCACCAGCCCGGAGTAGCAGTATGTTTGCTCTTCACCGGGTGGTGCTGGCGGCGCTCCTGGTAGGGAATACCGTCGCCTTTGCGGGAGTGGATCCGGTCACCAGGTTGGTCACCGCCGCATTAGTGCTGGTGCTGGTCGTCGATCTGCGAACCGTGCCCTTGGCGCCGAAATCCGTGCGCATGGCCGCATGGGGATTCCTTGGACTCGCCATCTGCCAGCTCGCGCCGTTGCCCGGCGCTCTTCGGCTGCTGCTCCAGCCGGGCTTTGCCGATCTTCTCGCGCCGGGTTGGGGCTCGCTGTCGCTCGCGCCCTGGTCGACGGTCCAGGTGGTTGCTTCGGCGGTGGTCATGGCCGGGGTGGTGCTTGCCGCAGCGAGGATGGCGGCCACCCGCAGCGGTTTGCCGACCCTGCTCGGTCTCCTGGTGGTGACCTGTGGGTTGCTTGCGGTGCTCGGTCTTGCCGGTGAGAGCGGAGCGCCTGAGAAGGTGCTCCTGATCCGTGCCAACACCGGGGGCGGTGGCGCCTACGGCCCGTTCGTCAACTCGAACCACTTCGCCGCGGCGATCGAGCTCAGCCTGCCGGCGGCGTTGGTGCTGCTTGCCGCTGCGGTGCGAAACCTCCGCGGCGTGGGAGCTGCGCGGCAGCGCGCCGCGGTCGTTGCGCTGGCCTCGGCGGTGGTGGCCATGGTCGCGGTGGCCGCGGTTCTGCGATCCTCCTCGCGCGGAGGGGTGCTGTTTCTCGGCGCCGCTCTTGTTCTCACCCTGCCGCTGTGGCTGCGGCCGACCCCGGCGCGACGGTGGACGTGGGCGGCCGGGATCGCGGCCCTGGGTGCCGGGTCGATTCTCCTCGCGTGGACGCGGATACACGAGTTGAGGGATGGGCTCGCCGCCTTGCTCGTGGTGGAGGGCGTCGAGGGCAACGACCGCTGGGATCTGTGGGCGGGCACTCTGCGCTCGTTTGGACGGTCGCCGCTGTTCGGGTCCGGTCTCGGGAGCTTTCGTCATGTGATCGGTCTCGACAAACCGGCCACCGGAGGTGCGGTTCTCGAGCAGGCCCACAACGACTGGCTCGAGTGGGCCTCGACCTCGGGCATCGTTGGAGTCGTAGTGCTGATTTTGGCTCTGGTCGCTCTGGCAGCGTTTCTGCGGCCCGGCCGGGTGCGCCGGCTCCGCTTCGAGCTCCGGTATCCCCTGGCCGGCGCCGCGGTCGTGCTGGTCGCAACCGCGCTCCACGAGACCGTTGGGTTCGGGCTGCAGACGCCGCTCAACCGGTACCTGCTGGCGGCGTGGGTGGGGTTGGTGTGGGGGGTGTGGATCCGGGTAGAGGAGGGCAAAGGGCAGAGGCGAGCGGCTGAGGTCGGTGAATCCCCGGCGGAGAGGGAGGCGGTTGGGCATGTCATCGTATCGGATTCGGACGCGGGCGCGGACTCGGACAGTGACGGGCAGGGAGGGTAGGGATGGCTGAAGAACATCCGGATTGGGTGAGACTCAACCGTCATCTCCGGCGGATGCGGGTGACCACGGGGCTATTCCTCGCGACGGTGCCGGCCGCGATCGCGGTCGCCTTCCTCGCTGCGTACCGCGGGTCGTCGGTGGCCTCGCCGCTGACCGTGACCCTGACGGCGGCGGCGGCGAGCCTGTGGATCGGCTTTGCGGCCAACCGGGATGCCGGGAACCGGCTCGAGAAGATCAGGCGGGCTTTTGCCGTGCACGGAGACGAGAGCCGGCTGCTGCGCGACCACTGGCTGGTCTACCTCGCCGTCCTGGTGCGGCTCGAGATGATGGTGGTGTGCGGACTGATCGTGTCGCTGTGGGGTCTGGGGCCGGGGATCGGGGTCTGGTTGCTGGTTCTCGGCGCGCTGATGATGGCGCTCACCTGGCCGACCGCCCGCAAGACGCAACTCCTCTTGGGCAGGGCACGGGCGTTGCGGGACAGTGATTGAATCTCAGAACCTCGAGGCCGTCCAATTGTTGAACGAAGTCGATGTTTGGAGAAGCGGGGGCATCCGAAAATGAAAGGGGCGCAACCTTTTCTGGGGTTTTCCGTACAATGAACACGAGAGGCGCGCATCTGCGCCCTTTGTGGGCTGTGCGTCGCGACTGATTCGCCGGGAGGCTGAATGAAGCGTTGGATGTGGTTGACGTTGGCAGCAGTTGTCGTGGTTGGGGTCGGTGTGACCCTTGTTGCTCTGCCCAGCGGGCAGGAGTGGACGACCGACTCGCCCGAGGCCCTGGCCGAGTTCCAGGCTGCGATGGACGCGGAAATGAAGCTCTACTACGACGAAGCCATGGAGCATTTCCGACGTGCGTACGAGCTCGACCCGGACTTCGTAATGGCCAAGCTGATGTACTCGGAACAGGTGCGCTGGAACGATAAGGACGAGGAGCGGGCGGAGAAGATGCTTCAGGAGGTCTTTGCGACCGACAGCTCGAAGCTCACCCCGCGCGAGCGGTTCTTCATCGAACGCGCTCGTGCGTACCACGAGGAGCGGCAGGACGACGCCGTCGCGATCCTCGACGAGTATGTGGCCAAGTACCCAAACGACCCCTACATCCTGAATCAAAAGGCCCTGCGGACGTGGCATCTCGGCGAGCTCGACGAGGCCGAGCGCCTCTACCAGCGTCTGGTCGAGATCAGCCCCAACTGGGTCATCGCCTATAACCAGCTCGGTTACATCACCATGATGCAGGGCCGGTTCGCCGAGGCCGAGGAGTACTTCAAGAGCTACCGTTTCATCGCCCCCGACCAGGCCAACCCCTACGACTCGCTGGGCGAGCTCTTCATCACCGTCGGCCGCTACGACGAGGCCGAGGAGTCGCTCGAGAAGGCCATCGAGATCAAGCCCGATTTCTGGGCCTCCTACCAGCATCTCGTGCTCATGAAGGCCTTTATCGGCGACCTCGAGGGCACCCGCGAGGTCATCGAGCGCGTCCGAAACGCCGACGGCCCGGAGGAGATGCTCTTCGGGATGGACTGTCTGGAGCACTACACGGCGCTGCGCAACGCCGAGGCCTGGCAGCAGATCATGGACGAGGCCGACTCCAAGTGCGTCGAGGACTTCAAAGAGGGGTTCTCGACGGTTACCACCCACTTCGCCGCCAGCAAGCTCGGTGACTGGGAGACGGCGATGGCGATGGAGCTGGAGACCGCCAACCTGCTCGAGAAGGTCGAAGAGAGCGCCGCCGAGAAGGACGTCATGACCTTGCGGGGCGCCTTCCTCCACATGCAGGGGGTGCGGCTGGCGCTCCAGGGCGAGTATGAGGAAGCCGAAGAAAAGCTGCGCGCCGCCGACAAGGGGCTGACCTACGTCGAGGCCGGAGTCGGCATGTACAAGCTCTTCAACCGCATGATCCTCGCCGAAGTCCT
>JAIVTZ010000258.1:0-5727 GCA_049188105.1 Deltaproteobacteria bacterium
AATACAAGACGAAGACAAGCCCATTCGCCGCTATACCCTGCAGCAGAACGCCGGGCGTCAACTCGCCATCCGGCGCGAGCCGCCACACCATCCGACCATCGGGGCCGTAAAGATGCGTCGTCTCGAGCCCCGAAGGCGACACGGACGACGACAGCAGCCCGGCCGCGTTGTGCTCGCGATAGGTCGTAAAGCTCGGGGCTCCATCCTGCGCCGGGTCTTCCGTCGTGCTGTGCGGCAGCCCTGAGCCCCAGTACGTGGTGCTAATGGTCGTCTCGTCGGGCAGCACCTGCGCCGCCTGTCGCCCGTGCCCGTCGTAGCCGAAGGTGGTAACGCGCCCCACGGCATCCGTCACCTGGTAGAGCAGGCCGCGCGCGTCGTTTGGATCGTCGTACGAGTAGGTGGTGGTCTCATCCCGCGGCCCCGACCCCGTCAGATAGTGCGTGACCGTGCGCGAGATCGGTTGGTCGGCCGCGTTATACGTCATCGCCCCACGATGGATCACGTTCTCGCCGACGCTGACCTGGGTGCTCAGAGCTCGTCCGCCGCCGTCGATGTCAGTCGAGGTGACCCGGCCGAGGGCGTCGCGCTGCCAGTTCGACCGTCCGAACGGGTCGTATTGGAAGGTCAGGTCGTCATCGCCCGGCAGGTCGATGTGGGTCGGCAGATCGTCGGGCCGGCCGTAGCTCCAGATGGTGGTCGCGCCAAAGTTGTCGTTCCGACCGTTGATGGTGTTCCAGATTCCGCCGGGCAGGATCTGCTGCTGGAACTGCCGCACCGCGATGTCGTAATCCTCAGCCGCGCCGGAGTTGTTCATCACCGGCGGGATGACCAGCGGGATCACGTACTTCGGGATGCTGGTCGGGTCCAGCGATCCTCCCGGCGCCTGCGCAACCGCGGGCTGAGCGGGCAACAGACCGACGACCAGGCCGGCGACCATTGCGAGACCGACGCCTCTGGAATATTTCACAATTTTCCCCATGACTTTCTCCTCCTATCTTGTTTGTTTGAGTGTGTGGGCGGTTGCTTGGACGCACCGCTACGACCGCTGGATTCCGTTGTGTTGCACAGCCGACCCTTCAGGCCTCCTTTCCTATCATTCCTGAGCTGTTCGGCGGGTGTGATTCACGCTGTCAACCCTCCGGTGACGCTCGCACTCGTACATAATCCGTTCTTCCGGCCATCTGTTCTCGAATCGCAGCCCTAGAACGCAAATCTCATTCCAACCGTGAGGCCGGCCGGCTGATTTGCGCTCAAGTTGTTAAGAATAGGGGTCTTGGGCTTTCACAACGACTCGGATAAGACTGAAGCAGAGAACGCTCGAGTGTGTATCGGTGAGACACTGCTGCGTCACCGCGAGAGATCGGTCAATCCGATGAGTGTAGTTATAAAATATTAGAATCAAATAAGTTATCTGAAGTCGCTCAGGCGGATCGTGGTTCCGGCAGGTGTCTCATTTGCCAACGAGACAGCTGAGACATGATGATACACAGTACGCCGCCGGTCGTTCTCCGACAGATCCTCGCTGTTTCCTGTAAACGCAACCACAGAGCAGCGCCACCGTTGACACGTAAGGGTGCCGGGCACCCACCTATGACGTTCTGAAACGATAGGTTCCGACCGCCGGTGGAGGAGGGCGGTATTCCGCAAGATGACGAGTGAGTGCCCCTCACCTTTATTCTCATAGCTTTCGGGCCTTCGCGCCGGTCCGTGCGGCGGTGATCATCGAGAACAGCCTGGCATTGTCTTGGCGAGGTGGGTGCGCCCACTTCCGATCGGTGTCCATGCGGAGGACGAGCACCAGCTTCAGCTCCGGGATGATGGTCAGGACGTGCACGCCGACGCCGGAGAAGAAGAAACCCGTGCCTCCAGGTCCCCAGATCAGGTCAGAGCCAAGCGTTCTTGTTGGCTTCGACGAATTGCTTGAACCCAATGGGTTGTCGGCTCAGGACCTTTCCGATGGTATCCGGAAAGGTGTCAGACACAACATGCCGCCATAGTCTGGTAGAAACACCAGGAAGGTACCTCTCACTCTCGCTTGACATTGATGCCTCAATCATGCATATTAATATGCATGAGAACTACCATCAACCTCGACGACGGACTTGTGGAAAAGGCCCGGAAACTCTGCGGGATTACCGAAAAGACGGCTCTCGTACATCGTGGCCTGGAAGCGCTAATCGCTCTCGAGAGCGCCCGTCGGCTCGCACACCTCGGCGGAACGGAGCGACAGCTCGCCAACGTCTCTCGGAGAAGAGCCAACGCGTGACGGTCCTCGTCGACACGTCGGTCTGGGTGGATCACCTCCGGCAGGGCAACCAAGTGTTTTCCGCTCTGCTCGAGGAGGGGCGAGTCCAGTGCCATCCGCAGGTGATCGGCGAGCTAGCCTGCGGTAACCTCCGTAACCGGAAGGAGATCCTCGGGCTCCTGGACGCGCTTCCACGGGCCTCCTCCGCGACCTTCGAGGAGGCGTTGTTTTTCCTTGAATCCGAGAATCTTCATGGCCGCGGCCTGGGCTGGATCGACGTTCAGCTTCTTGCCTCCGCCAGGCTCTCCGGCTGTCCGTTATGGACTCTCGATCGCCGCCTTGCAAAGGCTGCGAAGGAGCTGGGCGTGGATTACTCGAAACCCTGAAGATGCTGGTCGCTGTTGGTCCTGACCCGACTCTGGGTGAAAACCAGCTCATGTGCTCCGGGACCAGCCTGTGCGGTGGACCGCCGGCCCGTGCGCGTCATGACCAGGTCGTGCTAAATAATCGCCATGACGATCCGTCCCGCGTTCGTGCACGGGAACTATGGCCCGATGGGCACCGATTCGTCAGAGCCCGCCGGTGGCCGCTGTAAAACGTAACCCACAGAGCAGCGCCACCTTTGACACTCTCAGACCGAGTGACCGGTCACCTCGATGGTTCGATCACCGAGCAGGTTCAGGCGCGTGCTGCGCACCGTCGCCGGCTCCACGATGCTGCCGTCCGGGTAGGTGAAGAAGAGTGCGTCGTCGGGGCACTGGACGATGCAGGCGGCGCACGCGACGCAGGCGGCCCCGTCGGCGATCACGGCCCGTGGCGGGCTTCCGCTGAGACGCAACACCTCCGACGGGCAGACCTGGACGCAGTCGGCGGCGCCGGTGCAACGGTCGGGGTCGAGGCTGATCCGCGGCGTTCCGCCGCGCGTGTTCACCGTGCTCGGATGATCGGGCGTAGTTCCGGCGAGATCCACCGACAGGACGAGCATGGAGAGGACGGAGGCGCCGGCGACGATGGCCACGTCGCGAGGCGCCACGGGTCCGAGCAGGGCCAGCACGCCGGTCCCAACAGTCGCGCCGATGATCGCGGCCGATCCGTGGGTGAGCCACCGGCCCGGACCAGTGACACGGAGCCTCGGCAGGGCGGCGAAGACCCCGGAAGTCGTCACCAGGATGAGAGCGGCCGTACTCGCCGCCACCCGCCAGCCGCCGACGATCGCGAGCACCGGTGTGACGATCAGGATCATCGGCAGGTACCACATCGACGCCATCTCCAGCCGCTCCCAGAGCGGGAATCGCATCCGCCGCTCCCGGCCGCGCACCCTGCCTCCCCGCGCCAGCACGGCCGGCAGGTCCTCGAGCCGGGCGGGGCCCCACCTCGTCGCCCAGCCGGTGGCCTCTTCGATGGGCCGGCGCTCGATGCCGGTGGCCGACAGCTGCGGCAGGATCAGCTCGCGGTGGTTCACCAGGTCGGCGATCCCGGAGGTGCGCAGCACCGAGATCACCTCGTGATGGGTGAGGTGGCCGCCGCCGGCCGCGCACCAGACGTTGATGCCGTGCGAGTTGGCCACCAGCAGCCAGGCGTCGGTGCCCTCGAGGAACCGACGCAGCCGCCGGACGGTGAGCGTGAAGTTGCCGGTCAGCAGGACCGGCGACTCCGGCCCGGGATCGCCGATGCGCACCAGACCGGTGGGCGCGCGGTGTGGGAGCAACCGCAGTGCGGTGTCGCGGACGTATGGAAGGAGATCACGCAACCTCATGCGGCCTCCAGAGGACGAGAGCCGCCGACGATGGCGAAGGCGGGCCAGGGGCGCTCCTCGTCCACCTCGACGAAGCCGGCCGCGCGGACCTGGTCGGCGAGCGCGCTCACGGCGTGGGTCGTGGTCTGGGTCAGCAGGTAGGTGAGAACCTCGAGCGGCAGCCGACCCACCCGATGCAGCACCCTGCGCGCCGCGGAGTCGGGCTCCACTTCGTCGGCCAGGACCGTCCGCCCGCCCGGGCGGAGCCGGCTCAGGGCGATGGCGAGCGTGTACGCCCGTTCGTCAGGCGACAGCTCGCTCAACACCAGGCAGGCGGTAACGGCGTCGAAGCTTTCAGGTGCGAACCGGTCCTCGATCTCGGCGGCAGAGAGTTGGAGCCACTCGACTGATCCTGATGTTTCGATGGGGAGTGTTTTCGACCGCGCCACCTCGAGCATCTCGGCATTGACGTCGATGCCCGTCACCTCGGCGCCGCGCGCTGCGCAGGCGAGGGCCACCGCACCGGTGCCGCACCCGATATCCAGGATCCGGCTGCCGGGCGCGGCGACGAGATCGGCCACCCTGGCGTACACCCCGCCGATCCGGCCGCGGCTGAGCAGGCGCATGCCGCGGTCGTAACGGTGCGCTGTTGACTCGAGCACCTTCATGAACACGTAGCTGCTCATCCGCCGGCCCCGTCCAGAAACGCCGACACCGCCAGGGAGGGGGCCTCCTCGAGGGTAGGAAGCGCGCCCGCCGACCCCCAGTGCTGCACGTGCAGCAGGGTGAGGGTCCCGATGAACAGCAGCGCCAGCTGGTCGAGCGGGCGTAAGGGTACCGGGCACCCACTGTTGACGTTCTGAAAAGATAGGTTCCGACCGGCGGTGGATGGCGTCGATCCCGAGATCTGCTCGATTGGTGTCAAGATCGATGGTTCCATTCTCAACGAATTTACCAAAGAGTGCTATTGGATGCCATGTACACATTTGTGAATTTGCCTGGAAGGCCTTGTCCTGATATTATTCAATCATGCACTTGAAGGCACCCAATCTGGATTTAGGTGTGCACGGTTACGATCCGATGCGTCCTGAGGAGAAAGGCATGGGTGAGAAAAGCTCGTCTCGTCGACAGCAAGCAGGGTTCACATTGATCGAGCTCCTGATTGTCGTCGCCATCATCGGTATCGTGTCGACGATCGCGATTCCACAGCTGCTTACCGCCTACAGGAAGGCCAAGATCACCAGGCTGTTGGCCGAAGTCAATGGTTTTCAGCGTGCACTGGTCGAGTATTCAATTGACAATTCCATCTTTCCGCTCAAGTCTGAGTTCGACAACGAGACGCTCGAGCCTCTGATAAGAGATGGCTATTTGAGGGTGAATGCGATCACTCGGCTCTGTCGAGACAATGAGATTCATAAATACGATTTTGATCCAGATAAGGGAAAAGCGCTCAAGTGGCATCTTCATCCAAAGCTCAAGCCCTATGACGATGGCACGTACAAGGTAGTAATCGAGGGTGATGGGTCCAGTTTTTTCGTCAAGTACTTGGGCAGTGAAATGGGTCCTTCAGAATTTCTCGCCCTGGTTCGATGAGATCAACGCCGGTGGTGCTATGAGTAAAAGACCGAGCCATTCCAATCCGTACTCGATTCTCGGCATTCAGCAAGGCGCGTCAACTACGGAAATCGAAAAAGCACATCGGCAAAAGCTGATAGAGGCACAATACTCGCCGTCTATATCAGTCAAG
>JAIVTZ010000259.1:0-5726 GCA_049188105.1 Deltaproteobacteria bacterium
TCGGAGGGGTTCTTCACGACGTCGATGGTCGTCGGCTTTCCGTCGAGGTAGTCGGCCATGAAGCCCTTCGGCAGATGGATCAGCGCCGACGCCTCGCCGCGTTCCATCATCTCGTAGCCCTCCTCGCCGACCAGCACCACCTCGAGCTTTTCATCCGACCGCGAGGAATCACCGGCGCCTTCGAGGAGTCTGGACAGCAGGCTGTCGTCCTCGTCGAAGAGCAGAACCGTGATGGTGATCTGGTCGCCGCCACCGCCCCCGAAGGCGAGCGCGAAGACCCCCGCCATGACCAGCGGCACGGCGAAGAGAAGCGCGGTGCGTATCGGGTTGCGCCAGTAGCGCAGGAGATCACGGCGGACGATGTCACGCGCCACCATCAGTCGCGGAGCTCCTTGCCGGTGAGGCTGATAAAGACGCTCTGGAGGTTGGGCTGCTGGATCGACACGTCCTCGACTCCGAGATCGGCGGCCAGGACCTTCGGCAGGACCTCCAGCAGACCGGGGCCCCCGGCTTCGACCGATAGGACCGCGATCCGGTCGTCGACCTTGAGCACGCGCACACCGTCAAGCAAATTGAAGCGCTCGCGAATCGCCGGGTCCTTAAAATCGCCGGTGATTCGCAGGACCTCGGCTTCGCCGGCGAGGCGGGTCAGCTCGTCGAGGGTGCCCACCGTCAGGATCTTGCCGTGGTCGATGATCGCGATACGGTCGCACAGCTCCTGCGCCTCGTCCATATAGTGGGTGGTGTAGAGCACCGTCGTGCCCCCATTGGCCACCTCGCGCACCACCTCGAGGATGTTGAGCCTGGCCTGCGGATCGATACCGACCGTGGGCTCGTCGAGGAGGAGCACACTTGGGTGATGGAGCAGCCCCATGCAAAGGTTGAGGCGGCGCTTCATGCCGCCCGAAAACTCCTTGACCCGATCGCCGGCGCGGTCGGAAAGCCCGACCCTGGTCAACGACTCGTCCACCAGCCCTTTCAGCTCGGGACCCGAGAGCCCATAGAGAGACCCCCAGAAGTTCAGATTGTCGCGGGCGGTCAGGTCTTCGTAGACCGCGATCTCCTGCGGCACGACGCCAAGATTCTGCTTGACGATCTTTGGTTCGAGCCAGATGTCCCTGCCGCCGATCACCACCCGCCCGGTGTCCGGTTTGAGCACGCCACAGATCATGTTGATGCTCGTGGTCTTGCCGGCACCGTTGGGTCCAAGGAGGCCGAAGATTTCGCCCTCGTTGACGCTGAACGAGACATCGTCGACCGCCGCCAACGACCCGAAGCTCTTGCACAAACGCTCGACGGTGATCATTCAAACCTCCCTGATGGGCGGAACCCGGAGATTATAACCGCTGTTTCCAGGACCCGGTTCGTTATGCTCACGGTTAATGGGCTAAACTGGTGTGACGGCTCTATTTGGCGGAGCAGCTCCAGAATTCTCACGAAGGAGTGCTCATCGGTGGAAAAACACAAGACGATCCTCACCGTGGCTCTCGACAACGAGACCGCCGAGCGCATTGCACCGCTTCTCCAACGGCAGGGTCTCCGGGTACGTTCGATGGACCAGGCGGTGGACGCGCTGAAGTTGGCTCACCGCGAATCCTTCCAACTCGTAATCTGCCGCTACCCGCTCCCCGACATGAAACTGCGCGAGTTCGTGACCGCGGTTCGAGCCGATGGCAGTGCCAGCAAGAGCACCTCCTTGCTGCTTCTCACAATTCCAGAGATGGCGACCGAAGCGAGACGCGGGGTCCAGGGCGGACCCTTCCTGGTTTTCTCTGGACAGGAACCGCTGGGTTTGCTTGGCCAGGGCGCTGCCCATCTTCTCGAGGTGGCGCCTCGGTACGCACCCCGCATTACGGCACGGTTGCGCGCCAATTTGAAGGACGATGCGGAGTCGTTCAAGGGGTGGATCGTGAATCTGTCCCGATCCGGCATGTTGTTGAAGGAAATTCCGATGGTGCCGGTGGGGGCGGTGTGCTTTTTCGACTTCACCCTCCCAAACGGTGAGTCCATCCGCGGACAGGCCGAGGTCGTTCGCCACGCCAAACCCCGTCGTGAGCGGGTCACCGGATTTGGGATGCGGTTCATAGATTTCGAGCCTGGATGCTCGGAAGCTCTCACGGCGTGGTGCGATTCCGAAAACAGTTGAAAGATAGAGTTTTGAGTTTTCAGTTGTGAGTTTTGAGTGTTTCCCCGTCCACCCTTGAGTGCCTGGGAGGTTGGGTGGGCACCCGCCGACGGCAGCGGAGTGAGCTCAGGCCTCATCCGAAGGAGGAGGCTATGAGCCACGCGCTGGCGGCGGTGCGTTACCGCGCCCGCAGGGCGCGAGTAACTCAAAACTCAAAACTGAGAACTCAAAACTACCCTTTGTCGGTCGGCTATCGCCGCTCCATCGCTTGGCGAGCATCCTCCAGTAGGGCGCCGGCGGACTCGGCCTGGGGCCCCTCCGGCAGAGTCGCGAGGAGCTCTTCGAGTACCCGCTCGGCGCCCGGGTAGTCCTCGTCGTTGTACAGGTCGACGGCTCGATTGTACGTGTCGATGAAGTGAATGTACCGGAGGGTGCGCTCGATTTCCTCGATCTTGGAACCCAGCCACAGCTGTCCGGATCCGCCCGAATGTTCCTGCAGACCCTTCAGGTACTCGAGGGCGCCATCGAGGTTGTTTGCGGCGAGGAGCCGATTGAGTTTTTCGATCTCCTTCCTCGTCGGTGACGCCCTGTGGGGAGAGCTGGGGCCGGGCCTGTACCGCTCCGGATGATCGATGACATCCAGGAGCTGCCGGCAGTAGGCCGCGACGGGGCCCTCTTCAACCTTCGAAAGCGCGACCTCGAGCAACGTGCGCGCCCCCTCGAGATCGCCGGTTGAGAAAAGCGCGTCGGCCCGGTCACACAGCGCCGCGGCTTCGTAATCGGCGATCGATCGTCGAACGGATTCGAAACTCCGGCGGATGAATCCAGGGTCGGCGCCGAGGTCGGCGATGTTCTCCGCCAGCTCGATCCTGCGCAGCGCCTCCTCCCCCCGACCGTCCCGCAAGAGCTCACGGGCCCGAATGAAGTCGTGCTGGAGGATCATCATCCACGCCTGGGCCCGCCTGTCTGGATGTGAGCGAAATGAAGTCTCGACCAGCTCGACGGCTCGGACGCGGTGGTCCGATCGCAGCAGCAGCCGCAATAGATCGCCCGCAACCTCGTCATTCGTTGGAAGCAGGCGGTGGGCGGTCTCGGCCGCCGCGAGGGCCTCGGGGGATACGACGCCGGCCTTGGAATAGGCTGCCGAAAGGGCGGCCCATGCCGGGGCGAAGGTCGGATCGATCCGTGTGCTGCCGGTGAGTGCGGTGACCGCGTCGCGGTGATCGCCCCCCCGCCGACTCAGGAACTCGCCCCATCGGAACAGTACTCTGGGGTCGTCCGGGCTTGCCCGAAGAGCACGGTGATAGAGGTCTTCGGCCGACGCCCAATCAGCCATGTTCTCTTTCTCGACGGCGAGAGCCGACAGCGCGAGACCGTTCTGGGGATCGACATCAATCGATGCTTCGAAGTAAGCGATTCTTTCCGGTCGTTCCACATCCAGGTTGGCGAGGAGATCTCCGAGTCGGTAGAGAACCTCGGAGTACGACATTTCCCGCACCGAGAGGCCGCCTTCAACGTCGATTTCGGCCGTCGCTTGAACAAACCGGAAACGAGGCCCCCTCAGGTGGCCGCGAACCTCTTGGGCGAGGATCTCGGAGTCGGTTCCGAACGCGGCCGTGAATGCCGCATCCTCCGGGGTTCCGTCATGGATCAGATCGAGGAAGCGCGAAAGCTGTTGCCGGCGCTCCTCATTGCCGAGCATGAGGTAGTGGACCAGGACCCAAGACTCGGCATAGAACTCTCCTTTGCGATCCTTCTCGTTGTACAGGGGAGATTCGTGATCGACGGCCAGAAGCTGTTCCAACGGAATCGGTATCGAGCCCCCCAACGTCGCCAGGTGATGCATCAGCGGCAGACCGATGTAGACGGTGTTGTTCACCACCTCGAAGCTGGCATAGAACTCGGCGAGACCCTCGGAAAACCACACCGGAAGGTAGCCGAGGGTGTTCTCCGAGACATAGTGCACGTACTCGTGAAAGACGATTTCCGAGGCATCCCTGGAGTCGGCGTTGACCGCGATGTAGTTTGCGTGCTCACGAGCCATGAAGTACCCGCTGACGGCTGCGGGCTTTCCCTGGTAAAGGGTCTTGTACGGGTCGAACGACCGGTCATGCTTGAAGACGTAGATGAGGGTGGGAATCGGCGACTGCAGCTCGTAGTCGGTGAGCTCGGCGAGCACCGCGCGCAGTTCTTCGAGATCGACGGCCACGCGCCGAGTCGTGCGCTTGCCGGCGTTCGAATAGAAGCGAAAGTTGTCAGTCCGCACCTCGATCCACCGCTGGCCCGGCCTTGGCAAAACCACCTCCCCGGCCAAAGCAGGGGAGGCGAAGGCCGCGAAGGCGCACGCGATCGCCATGGGTACCAGTTTTCTGGAGCTCATCAGGTGACCCGCATCATATGACGATACGTGAACCGGCGTTCGGGGGTTATGGCCATGTCGATTTTCATGAGTTGGGGTGGTCGCGTTTCCGGGGGCCTGGCCGCCAGGAGGTGCCAGGTAGCACACTTGGGCCAAGCGTCTATTCAACGCCTGGCACGCGTGAGATACGTTCAGTTTGTCAGACTATCTTCATGCCCAAGTGTGTACCAGGCACGCACCTGGCTGGCGCGTTCCAGGCCGGTTCGCTCCTGGCTTTGTTCTGTCCGTATGCCTTCCTCAAAAGCCGGCAATTCTCAGCAGCCGAAGGCTGATGAGAATTGCCGGCTTGCACAAACTCGTCGAGAGCCCGTGTGCAAGGTGGGTTGGTTGGTGGGTCTATTTTGGTGGGTTTTTTGGTGGGTCTATTTTGGTGGGATCAAAAGACCACGAGCTCATTTCGAACGAGTTTGACGATGGCGTTCCGTTCGGTTCGCTATCGACAATATAAATATATAAGCATTAGATTAAATTGTCAAGTCCCTCAGCACACCTTGGCCTCGCATTCATCGTGTTCGTTGATCCGCAGCCTGAGCAGGAGGAGCAGGTCGTGGGCCGAAACCGGCTTCTGGAGGAAGGTCAGACGCGCTTTTCCGAAACGTGCGCCGATCTCGAAGACCGGGTGGTCGGTGAGAGCGACGATGTGGGTTTCGCAGTTGCTGAGATTGGCGAGAGTGATGAGATCCATCGGCTCGTGGTCGAGCAGGGTCATGTCGATGATCAGGTAGCCCGGGGGATCGGCAGCGCAGATCTGCCGGGTCTGGGGGAGGGTGGAACAGCCGGTGACGCGTACGGTCGGGAGCTCCGAAAAACCGTCGAAAACCGCCCACAGTAACTCTTCCTCGCGGGACGCGACAACAACATGTACCGTGTCCGGAAGGGCAGCAGCGTCGCGCAGATCCTCGAGCTCGATTCCGTAGTTGGCGGTTCCACGTGTGCGATGGCTCATGATAACTCCCTGACCGTTTTCGCCCTCGTGTCGATCGGTCGGCCAGGGTAAACGCAAGCTCCGTGCCAGTTTTGCGCGTGGAAATTGAGGGCGGTGATGTCCCACGATGAAACGCTTGTCGCGTTTCAAACCGTTGGGTATTGGCGATGAGCCCGCTTATCTCACCGGGTTTCGTAGCGAGGGCGGCGAAGCGCAAGTGCCCGCTGGGTTTGTCGCGAATCGGGCGACGCAGTCGT
>JAIVTZ010000260.1:0-5725 GCA_049188105.1 Deltaproteobacteria bacterium
TTGGTGGAAGACTTATCTCTATCTTTGCCCGTCTCGGCGGCGGCATCTTTACAAAGGGCGCCGACGTCGGCGGCGACCTGCTGGAGCAGTTCGACGGGATCTCGGGAGGTTTCGAGAGCCATAGCTTCGATCTGACGTCCTACCAGATGCAGGACGTGATTCTGCGGTTCCGGTTCACATCCGACGGCAGTTGGAGCGACGAGTGTGATGAATTCACGAAATCGGTTTATCTCGGCTGCGAAGGATGGCCCGAAGGATTGGCGATCGATCCGGATCGCCCGTCGACCGTGTACACGGCCACCTCCCTTGGGACATATCGCAGCTACAACAGAGGCGGTAGATGGGAGCGCATCGTTGACCCCGAACAAACAAACCCGAAGACTGCTATCGCTGTCGGCAACGGACTGTTGCTGGGTGCGTCCGGCAGTGCCGGAGTTCTTCGGCTGGAGACTTCGCCCGTGCCTCCTCCCAGGCGGCCGGGCCGTCGAGCCTTACCGAATGGTCCAAGCACACCCACGGCCAAGTTCGGCCAGTATCAAGAGTGAAGCAGTCAACAAGCGCAATCTGATAGGCGCGGCGGGCTTCCGCATTGCTCGTCGTGGTAGATCGGCCCACGTTTCGCGGTTGAGCCAATGATCGCCTGGTGGGCGCGTAGGGTGCCCGGCGGCCCGATGGCCTGGTAACACGCCGACCAGGGCTGGATGCGAGACGGGTGCGAGACGGGGCCGGATTTCGGGGGTTTCACGCTGGGCGGAATCGAGCGTAAGTTGTTGGTGCGAAAGGGGGGACTCGAACCCCCACACCCTTGCGGGCACAAGAACCTGAATCTTGCGCGTCTACCAATTCCGCCACTTTCGCACACAGACGGGAGCAGATTCTAAATTGGGGTGCATCGGGTGTCAAGGTGATTCGCACTGCAATTCGCCGCGCCAACTGCATGCGGTGGTACCCTGGCGCGGAGAAATCATCTAAAGGCGAGAACACAGAGGGGGGTTTGAGATGCGTTTGAATACCAAGGCGTTCGCGTTGGCGTGTGGGATCTTCTGGGGGGCGACCATTTTTCTGGCGACGGTCTGGCTGCTGGTCTTCGGCTTCGAGGGCCAGCTCATGAGCAACCTCGACCACTTCTACTTCGGCTACAGCTTCAGCTTTTTCGGTGCGGTGGTCGGCGCCGTCTGGGGTTTTGTCGACGGCGCGATCGCCGGCTTCATCTTCGCGTGGCTGTACAACAAGCTGGTCGGCGAGTAAGACTCGCCGAATTCGGAATTCGGAATTCGGAATTCGGAATGCCGCCCACCCAGCCGGGATCGAGCTTTCCAGACCGCTGAGAGCGGTGTAAATGGCGTTATGGAACTCGTTGTAGAGTTGGAGCGTGAAGACGACGGGCGCTGGATCGCGGAGATCCCGACCTTGCCGGGGGTCATGGCCTACGGGGAGACTCGGGACGAAGCACTGCGCGCCGTCGAGGTTCTGGCTCTTCGCGTTTTTGCGGACCGCCTCGAGCACGGTGAGATCGACTCCGAGCCTGTCTCGTTGTCATTCCTCGTCGCGGAGTGAGTCGCCGGCCGGCATCCAAGGCGCGCCGAGTTCTCAAAGCGCTGAAGAGCATCGGTTGGACGATGAAGAGGCAGACCGGATCCCACGAAGTCCTCGAGCGTGATGGATGGTCTGATTATGTCTTCTCGTTTCACGACAAGGAGGAGATCGGACCCCGGATGCTCGCCCGGATCGCCAAGCATACGGGATTGACACCAAAAGATCTGTAGTCGATCCCGGGCCTCCTCTTCCGAATGGATGTTCTGCCGGTCTTCCCGAATCCCTGATAATGACGCGCCGCCCACCCACCCGCGTTGACAGGGGGAGAACGGGTGAAATTCCGATTTCCGAATTCCGAATTCGAAACTGTGCTTCAATACCCCGGATGGGAAAAAAGTCCTCTGACAGAGAAGTGAAAGCCGAGGAGCTGCTGGCCGCGATCCGCAAGCGCGGGCGGAAGGGGCTGACCGCGCAGCAGCTCGTGAATCAGCTGGCGGCGGAGCGCAAGCTCGGGCGTTCGGAGGTGCGGCGGCTGCTGCGGCCGGCGCTCAAGGAGCTGCAGCGCGAGGGCCGGGTGGTGCTGGGGCGCGGCAAGCGCTACTTCGTGTCCGAGGCCTCGAATCTCGTGACGGGCCGTCTGCGGCGCGTCGCCGGCGGTCACATGGAGGTAGCGGCGACGGACCGCGGTTGGTCGCCGGTGCGGATCCCGCCGCGGGGGATGCGCGGGGCGCTGGAGGGCGACACGGTTGTGGTGCGGTTGGAGACGCCTCGCAAGCGCGCCCGGGCCGACGGCGTCAGCGAGGGCGTTGTCGTTCGGGTGGTGGAGCGCGGGCGCAGCGAGGTCGTCGGGCGCTGGGTGGTCGGTGGCGGCAAGCCGCACGTTCGCCCCCTCGAACGGCGGCTCCGGTTCACGGTGGCGCCCACCGGCTCGCGGGTCGAGGGCGAGCCCTCAGACGGCGAGCTGGTCGTCATCTCGGTCGACTCGGTGGACTCGCGCGGGCTCCACGCGCGGGGCGTGGTGCTCGAGCGATTGGGGCGAGTCGACGACCCCGGGGTGGTGGAAAGGGTGGTCTTGCGGCAGCGCGGCATCCCGGTGGAGTTTCCTCCGGAGGCGCTGGCCGAGGCGGAGCTGCTGCCGAGGACCGTCAGCGGCGAGGATCTCGCTCGCCGCGCGGACCGGCGCGGGGAGCCGGCGATCACGATCGACGGCAGCACCGCGCGCGATTTCGACGATGCGGTCAGCGCCCGAGCTACGGTGGACGGCGGCATCGAGGTCGAGGTGCACATCGCCGACGTCAGCCACTTTGTCCGCCCCGGCATGGCCCTCGACGCAGCGGCGCGCGAGCGAGGCACCAGCGTGTACCTGCCCGGGGTGTGCGTGCCGATGCTCCCGGAGCGGTTGTCGAACGACCTCTGCTCGCTGCGCGAGGGGGAGGATCGGCTGACCTGGACGGCACGCTTCACGGTCGATCGTGACGGTGGAATCACGGCGCGCTCGGCGAAGGACTCGGTGATCCGGTCGCGTCGCCGCTGTACCTACGCCGAGGTCGCCGAGTGGTTGGAAAAGCCACGGGCGAAGTGGCCCGAGGAGACGGTGGGATTCGCCGAGTCGCTCGAGCTCCTGGCCGAGGCCGCCGGGCGTCTGGGACGCGCCCGCCGGGAGCGCGGCAGCCTCGACTTCGATCTCGCGGAGCCGGAGCTGATCCTCGACCCCGAGGGAAGGGTGGTGGCGATCCAGCCCGCCGCCCGCAACCCTGCCCACCGCCTCATCGAGGAGCTGATGGTAGCCGCCAACCGGTGCGTGGCCGAGATCCTCATCGAGGCCGGCCAGCCGGGGCTGCACCGGGTCCACGACGAGCCGGAGGCGTCGCGGGTCGAGGAGCTCAAGCAGGTGGTGGCCGATCTCGGGCTGCGCCTCGACGGGGATCCTCGATCGCTCGAGCCGGCGGCTCTGCAGGCGCTGCTCGAATCGGCCGACGGCCGGCCCGAGGAGCGGCTGGTCGATATGCTCGTTCTGCGGACCCTGGCGCGGGCCCTCTACACCCCGGAGCCGCGCGGCCACTACGCGCTGACCACCGACGAGTACCTGCACTTCACGTCGCCGATACGGCGCTACCCCGACCTGGTGGTCCACCGCATGCTGAGGCGGCTGCAGCAGGAGGGGCCGATCCCCGAGGGCGAGGAACGCGACGCGGTGGAGGCGGAGCTGGAGAAGCTGGGCGAGTCGTGCTCGGCGACCGAGCGCCGGGCGGAGGCCGCGGAGCGCGAAGCGGTCGAGTGGAAGACCGTGCTCTTTCTTCGCGAGCGCGAGGGCGAGGCCTTCGCCGGCCACATCTCGGGGGTCACCGACTTCGGGCTCTTCGTACGGCTGGACGAGATCTCGGTCGACGGCATGGTCCACATCTCGGAGATCGGCGACGACTACTACCAGTACGACGAGCGGCGCCACCGGCTGGTGGGGGAGCGGACCGGCCGGGTGTGGCGGCTCGGCGACCCGATCGAGGTGCGGCTGGCGAGGGTCGATCTCGATGCCATGCAGCTGCAGCTCGTGCCGGTGGACGTGAAACCGGACGCGCGCGCCGCGCGCAGAGGCAAGAGCGGGCGGCCAGGTCGGCGGAAGCCGCGCGCGGCGAATTAGGAATTCGGAATTTTGGATTTCGGATTTTCCGGCGCGGGGAAACTGATGGAGCGGATCTTCGGGCTGACAGCTATTCTCGGACCTCGAGCTCAAACGGTATATCCACCCGACTTTCTTCGAGCTCGATCACGAGACGCCAGCGTCCGGGTTGCACCCCACCTGGGACCCTGAAAACCAGCGGGCCAGAGCACAACTGGAAGGTGCTGACGGGAACCTCGTCGTAGGCAAAACCCCCGAACGGCCCCTGGAGAAACCACCGGTCGCAGGGCATTTGACCGGGATCGTACCGGCCGAGTATGGGCAGCGATCCGAGGGCCCGCTCGACCGCCACACGGACCGCGCCATAGTTCTCCCGGAACTCCTCCTGACTGACGAGGGCGAGGCGACGACCGGTGGGGGAGAAAACCGAGATATCAGAGCGGTTGACGATTGCCCTCCCGCCCCGTGAATTGGCTGTCAACTCGACGGCGACGACCAGCCACTCTTCGCCGATGCTCCTCGTGGCATGGTGGAATCCCAGTGCGACGTCCATTTCGGGCCCCTCGTAGAGCACGGCGTACCTGCTGATTTCGCGAATACCCGGATCAGTGGTGCCGGGCCCCGACGAGGTCGCGCACCCGGTGATCAGGAACAGAATCAACCCCATGATTCGGAACATCGTCATGCTTTTCTTTCCTCGATCCGAAGCATTTCACGGTATCCGCCCGTTGTCATCCTGAACCAGCGGCCCGTCCACACGACCCCGCAGCGTGGAGAGTGAGGCGAGCCGCCACCATGAACGTCGGTCCCGGCACCAACACCAACCGACTCTTGACAATTGGAGATTCGGGACCTATGTTACAAAACGAACGTTCGGTTTGTAGCAAAAGATGCCGAGAGGTACCAACGGACGTCAGGCCGAAAGGTCTGAGATCGCGACCTCCAAGGTGTTGGAGGCGGCGCTCGATCTGTTTTCAACCCAGGGCTACGGTGCCACCTCGATGCGTCAGATCGCCGAAGCGTGCGAGCTCTCGACCGGCAACCTCTATCACCATTTCGGCTCCAAGGAAGCGATCTTCCAGCGTCTGATCGACGACTACTGGGAGCGCCTCCTCGACCCCGAGCACCCGCTGGAGCAGGTCTTCGCGAGGGCCAATTTCCCAGACGATCTCGAGGAGTTGGCGGCCGCGATCGAACAGACGGTGGAGGAGAACAAGGCCTCGATCCTGCTCGTATTCGTCGATGTCATCGAGCACCAGGGTCG
Organism: Deltaproteobacteria bacterium; assembly: GCA_049188105.1. Taxonomy (GTDB): domain Bacteria; phylum Acidobacteriota; class Thermoanaerobaculia; order Thermoanaerobaculales; family Sulfomarinibacteraceae; genus Sulfomarinibacter. Next base: position 5,418 of record JAIVTZ010000260.1, read on the forward strand.
CCACATTCGCTCCTTTTACGAGACCATGGCCGACCGATTCCGGGAGAAGTACGGCCCTCACTTCGAGGAGCTCGCGCGAGAGGGCCGGCTCGCCGATGCCGACCCGATGGTGGCGGTGATGGTTGCCACCCGCTGGCTCTTCTATTTCTACACGGTCGAGAAATGTTTTGGCGTGCCCATGCACTTCGGCATGGACGCGCAGCAGGCAGTTGACGGGTTCATCCGTATTTTGCGCCTCGGAGTGCTGCGGCAGCCGGATCGGGCGGCCGTGGCGGCCGGGGTGAACGAACCGGAGGGGAGGACAGACT
>JAIVTZ010000261.1:0-5719 GCA_049188105.1 Deltaproteobacteria bacterium
GCTCCGCGACCTCTCGGTGCTGGTAGCAGAAGAGGCGTTTGATTCCGGATCTCTGGAGTATCCGGCCGGCTCCTGGATCCTGCCGTCGCAGCCGGGTCTCGAAGAGGCGCTCGATGAGCTGGCGACGGATCTGGCTCTCGACTTCGAGAGTGCACCCTCGATTCCCGAGGTGGCCCACCACGATATGCCGGTTCCGCGATTGGGGGTCTGGGTGCCCTGGGCCGACACCGACTCCATCGGTTGGCTGCGCTACACCCTCGATCAACGAGGCGTCCCCTATACCTATCTGCGTGACGAGGATCTTCGAGCCGGCAGCCTGCGCGAGCGGGTGGATGTGATCGTCTACGGCAACGTGGACCTCGACCTGCAGGGACAGATCCACGGCATCGCGTCGACAACCGGACCGATGGCCTTCGAGGCCACGCCCGAGTTTCCCAGCCTCGGTCAGCCGGCCGCCTCGGCTGACATCACCGGCGGCCCCGGTTGGGCCGGCGTCGCCGCCCTCGATCGATTCGTGGAGGAGGGGGGCGTCCTCATCACCCTGGGCAAGGGCTCGACCCTCGTCCTCGACACAGGCCTGGTGCGCAACGTTCGTCGCGCGCCGGCGACCGGAATCCGCACCCCGGGCGTCGAGCTCAGGGCGCGGTTCCTGATGCCCGAGCACCCCCTCGCCTATGGTTACGAAGAAACCACCTCCGTCTTCCGCTCTGACTACGCGGTCTACGACCTGCCCAGGCGCTGGCTTCGGATGGCCTACTGCACATCGTGTCTCGATGGTCCCGTCGACCTCCGATGGGTGGTCCTGCAGTGGGGCACGGCCGGGGCGAATGCCGAGGGGAGTGCACCCATGCCCCGTGAACAGCTGGTCGTGAGCGGCGGCGCCCAGCGGGTCGAGAAGCTCGAGGGTCGCCCGGCCATCCTCGCGGTGCCGAAGGGCGACGGGACGGTGGTGGTGTACAACTTCAACCCGATGCACCGCGACCTGAACCGTTCGGATTACCGCCTGCTGTGGAACGCGATCCTCAACTGGCGATCTCTCGGACCGAGCGGGTAGCTGCGCCGGCGAACGTCCCCGGTCTTCCATATTGTGATTCTGAAGACCAGATCGTGGTAGGGTTGACCACGTCACATGATCACATCTCTGGGCGTCCACCGGTCCATCGACCCTCCAGGCGTCTTGCCGCAGACCGCTCGACGTCTCGACCCGTCGCTGCCCATCCGCGACAACGAGATCCTGGTCGACGTCGAGCGTCTCAACGTCGATGCCGCCTCCTTTCTCGAGTTCGAGAAGCTGGCGGCGGAGCGGGGGCTGCCGATCGAGGAGCTGATCCTGAGCACGGTGCGCGATCTCGGCAAGCTGCAGAACCCGGTCACGGGATCGGGCGGGATGCTGATCGGGACAGTCCGCGAGGTCGGGCCCGACCTACGGCGTCGCCTGGATTCCCTCCGACCGGGAACGCGGATCGCCACCCTCGTCTCGCTGACGTTGACGCCGCTGCACCTGGAGTCGGTCGGTCACGCGGACGCGAGGACCCACCAGGTGCCGGTGCGGGGCCACGCGATCCTCTTCGAGAGGAGCCTGTGGGCGCCCGTGCCAGACGATCTGCCGGAGACCTTGGCGCTGGCGATCTTCGACGTCGCGGGGGCGCCGGCCGCGGTCGACCGGCTGGTGGCGCCGGACGACGAGCTGCTTGTGCTCGGCTGCGGCAAGGCGGGGCTGCTGAGCCTGGCACGCGCGCGAGGGAGCGGGGCGCAGGTGTTCGCGATCGACGTCCGGCAGGAAGCCATCGATGCTGTTACGAAGCTCGGCCTTGCTCACCAGGCGACGGTGTTGGATGCCACCGACGCGGTCTCCGTCAGCGACGTCGTCGAACGTTGGACTGACGGACGGATGTGCACCAAGGTCTTCAACTTCGCGAGCGGCCCCGGCACCGAGGCCGCCTCCATCCTGGCGGTGCGGGACGGCGGGACCATTCTGTTCTTCGGGATGGCGACGTCGTTCAGCCGCGCGGCGCTGACAGCCGAAGGGGTGGGCAAGGACGTGGAGATGCGAATCGGTTCCGGCTATGTCCCCGGCTGGGTCGACCTGGCCCTGACGACGGTTCGTGACAACCCTGCCCTGCTCCGGCACCTCGAGTCCCTCTATGCTTGAGGATTTTCTCGTCGAGCGCCTGGGCGGGGTCCGGCGGATCGGGTTCCTGGGTCTGGCCAAGAACACTGGGAAGACGACCGCGTTCAACTTCGTCTCCGGCCTGCTCCACCGACACGGCGAGCGAATCGGTTTGCTGACCTCCGGGCGGGACGGCGAGACAACTGATCTCCTGTCGGGAAGCCCGAAACCGCCGGTGGAGGTGGCGGCGCGGCAGATGCTCCTCACCACCGCCGGAGAGGCGCAACGCTCCACGGCCGACCTGCGCCCCGTGTCCGAAACCCCGTTCAGCACCTCGGTCGGTCGGCTCGCCCTGTTCGAGGCCGTCAGCGAGGGACAGGTGGTGCTGGTCGGCCCGGTGACCTGCGACGAGCTGGTCGAGGCCGCCGACCGCCTGCTCGCCACCGGCTGCGAGCGGGTCCTGGTGGACGGCGCCATCAACCGCAAGGCATTCGCCCGCCCGGGCGTCGTCGACGGCGTCGTGGTGTGCACCGGCGCCGCCCTGGCCGGGGACATCGACCTGCTGGTGGATGCCACCGTGGACGCCGTGGCCCCGTTGTGTGGCGGCGGCAACGTGGTCGTCGACGCCGGTGCGGATGCGCCGCGGTCGCCGGTCGATGCATCGATGGTGCCCGGTGACGACGAGATGGAATGGGCCGGGGCATTCGGCGACGAGGCGGCGGAACGGCTGCTCGAACGCGGGTTCTCGGGTACGGTGATGGTCGCCGACGCGACCAGGGTGTTCCTCGACGGCTACACCCGGGGGCGTCTCAAGACCGCCGGCATCCGGATCGAGCCGCGGGCGACGGTGCCGATCCTCGCCGTGTGCGTTAACCCGACGTCTCCGAGCGGCGCCCGCATGGAAAGCGATGCGCTCCTCGACCGGTTCCACCGAGCTCTTCCCGAGCTCCCGATAATGGACGTGATGACATGCCGACTGCGATACAACCAAAGCTGAATCTCGACCTCGGCAACGTCGCGACGGCGCGGGAGATCGCCACCCGCATCGCCGACCAGGTGCAGCCCGAGCTCGAGCGCCACACCACCGTTTCCACCGAGCGGGCCGTCCTCCGGTTGCTCGGCGTCGACGGGGTGACCGCGGAGAAGGTGCCGTGGCCGAACCGCGTGGTCGACGCGCTCGGCCGAGAGCGGTTGGCGCTGGGTGCGGCCAGGTACCTCGGCGGCGTGATGGCCGAGCGGGGGAGTTCGCCGCAGGAGGCCGCCGAGGCGATTGCGGCCGGCGCCCAATCGGAGCCCGACCGGGCAGGCTGGGCGGAGGCGGTCGACGCCCATGCCCGTCGCACCGTCGCCACGATCGCCGACAACCGCCGATTCCGTGATGAGCGCATCGCGGAAGCCGGAGCGGAGGAAGAGCCCCTGCTCTACTCCATCGTCGCCACGGGTAACATCTACGAGGACGTCAAGCAGGCCCAGGCGGCCGCGCGGCAGGGCGCGCAGATCATCGCCGTCATACGGTCGACCGCCCAGAGCCTGCTGGATTACGTGCCCTACGGACCGACCAAGGAAGGCTTCGGCGGGACCTATGCCACCCAGGAGAACTTCCGGATCATGCGGGTCGCGCTCGACGAGGTGGGTCGCGAGCTCGGAAGGTACGTCCGTCTGGTCAACTACTGCTCGGGCCTGTGCATGCCGGAGATCGCCGCCATGGGAGCGTTCGAGCGTCTCGACATGATGCTGAACGACGCCCTCTACGGCATCATCTTTCGTGACATCAACATGATCCGGACCCTGGTGGATCAGAACTTCTCGCGGATGATCAACGCTGCGGCCGGCGTCGTCATCAACACCGGCGAGGACAACTACCTCACCACCGCCGACGCCTTCGAGCAGGCTCACACAGTGCTCGCCTCCCAGCTCATCAATGAGCAGCTCGCCCTCCGGTCGGGCCTGCCCGAGGAGCAGATGGGCCTTGGCCACGCCTTCGAGATCAATCCGGAGATGGAGGACGGGTTCCTGTGGGAGGTGGCGCAGGCGCAGCTCATTCGTCAGGTCTTCCCCCGCCATCCGATCAAGTACATGCCGCCCACCAAGCACATGACCGGCGACATCTTCCACGGTCACATGCAGGACGCCCTCTTCACCACCGCTTCGGTCCTGACCGGCCAGTCGATTCACCTGACCGGTGTGTTGACCGAGGCGGTGCACACGCCGCTCCTGCATGACCGCTACCTGTCGCTCGATCTGGCGCGAACCATCCGCAGGAGCATGCGCCACCTGGCAGAGGAGGTGCAGTTCACGCCCGGCGGCCGCATCGAGACCCGGGCCCGCAAGGTCCTGGACGACACCGTGGACCTGCTGCAGTCGATCGAGCGGCGTGGTTTCTTCCGCGCGCTCGAGGACGGCGTGTTCGCCGGTATCGGCCGTCCCAGGGACGGCGGCAAGGGACGGTCGGGGGTGATCGAAAAGGCTGCGGGCTACGTGAACCCGTTTTCGGAGCTGTTCGCCGAAAATCGAGGCGGCCATGAGTGAGCGGATCTTGCCCTACGGCGACGCCCTCAACGACGGCATCGTGCAGACCAGCTTCACCCTGCCGGTCGCGGGACCCACGGCGCGCGCCGCGGCTACTGCGCTTGTTCTCCAGATGGGTCTCGAAAACCCTGTCGTCGCCTGCGCCAAGGAGATCGATCCGGGCTTCACCTTTTTCGTGGTCTACGGCCGGTGCACGCACCCGGTCGATCTCTCGAAAATCACGGTCGCAGCCCCAGTCGACGAGGTGTGGTCGATGGACCGGGTGGACCAAGTCATCCGGTCCGATCTCGGATTCACGGTGGTCGTCATCGGTGCGGCCATCGAGAGCGACGCGCACACGGTGGGCATCGACTCGATCCTCAACATGAAGGGCTACCACGGCCATTACGGGCTCGAGCGCTACCCGATGTTCAAGGTGGTCAACATGGGCGCGCAGGTGAGGTGCGAGCAGCTGATCCAGAAGGCTCTCGAGGTCGGCGCCCACGCCATCCTGGTGTCGCTCGTCGTGACCCAGCGCAGCGCCCACGTCCACGCCCTGACAAAGCTCGTCGACATGCTCGAGGCCGAGGGCGTTCGTGGCCGGTTTCTGCTCGTGGTGGGGGGGCCGCGAATCTCCCACGAACTGGCGCGGGAGCTCGGATTCGACGCCGGCTTCGGCACCGCCTACCTGGCGCGGGTGGTAGGCGAGAAGAAGGCCCGCGAGATCTGGTATCTGTGCCGGCGCTACCCTGCACAGGAGGCGCTCGAGATGGGCCTGGACCTCGGCCACCTTGATGATCTCGTGGTCGTAATGGGCCAGCCAGCCGAGGTATTCGATGATCGCCTGTTGGCGGGTATCGGGGCGGCGGCATCCCTTGCGACTGCTGCGGGCACATTTGGGCAGACAAGGACACCGACTACGCGGTCTTTTACGTCACGGACGAGACCGACAACGGCAAGACCGCCTTCACGGATGCCGAAGCGAGAGTTTGAATTGGGGATGGCGTCGTATACCCTGCGCAATTTCACGCTGGACGAAACCATAGCCATGACCAAACGCGTGGGCTTGAAGAACATCGCCCTCAAGAGCATGCACATGCC
>JAIVTZ010000262.1:0-5718 GCA_049188105.1 Deltaproteobacteria bacterium
AGCGTTTTGTGGGGCAGGCGTCTCGCCTGCCATCAAGGCTATCCGGAGCGTTTGTGGGGCAGGCGTCTCGCCTGCCGTGTGGGTGGGAGGGAAAAACGCAAGTCCCGTCGGGCACGGAGACGGAGACGGGAGCGCTGGTGCGGCTATTCGACGACGGCAGACTCCAGCACCGCCAACCGCTCCTGCATTTTGTTCGCGGTAGCCAGATCCCCCTTTGCCGCTGCGACATCCACGCCGCGGCGATAGGTTTCGCGGGCCGCTACCAGATCATCGGCGCCCTCGTGGGCGCGGCCGAGACCGAGCAGCGCCGCCGAGTAGCGCGGGTCGGCCGCCAGCGCCTGCTCGAGGTGGGCGACCGCCTCGGCGTAGCGACCCTCCTCCACCAAGAGCTCTCCAAGCCCGAAGTTGCCCACGGCGTCATCGGGGTCGAGCTCGAGGACCTGGCGGAACATCTCGGCACGCCGTTCGCGGTCGGCGGCGGCCGTCTCCGACTCCCGGCGGGCCGCCTCCTCGTGATCGCGGCCCACCGCCTCGCGGCGCATCTTCGCCCGCATCGCCTCGGCCGCCTCGCGTTCGGCGTCCTCGATGCGGCCGAGCTGGTTGTAATACAGCGACAGGTTGGTGTGGGCCATGACCGACTCGGGGTCGACGCCGAGCAGGCGAATCATGAGATCGATGGCTTCCCCGTACCGCTTGTGACGACCGAGGATCACACCCAACGACTCATACGCGTCGGCATATTGCGGACACACCGCGATGGCGCGTTCGAACAGCGTCATCGCCTCCTCCTCTCGATCCTCGGCGAACGCCGCGGTCGCGCGCGCGGTGAGCCGGCGGGCCCAGTGATCCGGATCGGGTGCGGAAAGAAGGGGCGTTTGATGAACCCTCACGAGGACAGTCGAATCGTTTTCGAACCGGCACTCGATCTCGCGGCCGGCGACCCGCAGCACGCGGATCACCGAGGCCTCGAGATAGACGGAGTCTTCCCAGGCGGCGACCGCCAGCACCTGGCCTGCACGCTCGCCGCCGACGGCGGCGAAGCGCTTCCCGACCAGAGAGTCCGGAGGGGAACCCCCCTCGACAACCTCGAGGAGGACCGGCGCCCGGGCAGCGCCGCGACCGCTCGCCACCTTGGCTACCGTCTCTTGACCGAGATAGCAGCCCTTGTCGGTCGACACCGCGGTTCTCATCAGGGTCGTCCCATGGATCGGCGTGCCGGTGTCGACCTCGACTCCCCATCGCGGAAGACCGCTGAGAACCCGCAGATTCTCGAGATCGGACGCACCCATCTCGGGAAGGTCGAGATCGGACCCTCCCCAGGCGACGAATCCCCGGCTCCCCCAGGACTCCACCGGGAACGCCTGATCGGGCGGGATTCGGGCGAGCAAGCGAACGGCCTCGGCGCCCAGCGCCAGCCGGGGTTCGGAGAACTCTGGGAAGCTGAAGCTCACGTCGTCCGAGATCACGTGCGCTTCGAGGGCCTCGACGGCCATTCGTGCCGGCGGGTCGGGGACCAACAGCTCGATCCGGCCCTCTCGCTTGAGGAGGAAACCGAAAACCTGCAGGCGCCCGGTGCGATCGAGAAGAGCCGTCATCTGCGAGGCGCCCGGAGCCAGCCCCTTGACGTCGGAGGTCAATTGGCTGTGGAGGAAACGCTCACGATCGCGGCCGCCGACCTCAATCAGGGTCCATCCGACAAGTGGGATCTGGGCGCCCTCGAAGAGCAGGTTAAACGCTGAACGACTCACCGCAGCCGCAGGTGTTGGTGGCGTTGGGGTTGGAAAAGACAAAGCCCTTGCCCATCAATCCGTCGTTGAAGTCAAGCGTGATCCCTTTGAGATAGATGGTGGATTTGGGATCGAGGAGGACCCTGAATCCTTCGAACTCGAGGACGGTGTCGTCCTCTCGCTGTTGGCCAAAGTCCATGGCGTAGGAGAGACCCGAGCACCCACCGCCGGTCACACCGAGCCGCAAGCCCACATCGCCCTCCCTCGGCTCACTCTCGAAGATCAAGCGGATCTCCTGGCAGGCCCTGTCGGTCACCGTGACGAGGGAGGCTACTGAGGTCGGGGCGGCGGCGCTCATGACGCGATCCCCTTGACCAGCTCGTGCAGCTCGCCCTCGGCATACATCTCGGTCACGATGTCGTTGCCGCCGATGAACTCGCCGCGCACGTAGACCTGAGGAAAGGTCGGCCAGCCCGCAAACTGTTTCGCCGCGTCGCGGATCGCCTCGTCGGAGAGCACGTCGAAGGTGCGGTAGGAAACGTCGAGCGCATCCATCACGGCGACGGTGTTTGCCGAGAAACCGCACAGCGGGCGCTGCGGCGTTCCCTTGATCAAGAGAAAAACATCAGCCGAGCCCACCATCGCACGGACTCTCTCCGCGGGATCGGCCAGGGAGTCGGCCTCGGTCATCGACCTCCCACGACCCTCCGTCGGTTCCGGTGTCGCTGCAATATTGAACGGGTTTTCTGCTGGACGATCCGTCATTCATCCTCCTCGTACACATCTATACAACCTGAGACACCGTATCAGCAATTCCCACTCCCTGATAATCTGGCGGATGTGGAGGATTTCGACGCGTCCTGGGCCGGCCGGGAGGAAGCTTCAATCGAACGGAAGATTCATCACCTCTGCGTCAGCGGAGCGATGGAAGCTCCGAAGGAGCGACAGATTCATAGCCTGGGGCGTGAGCCCCAGGAATGGTAGTCGAAATATTCAACAAGCCGCGAAGCGGCGACAGACAATCCGATGATGACGGCTGCGGCTCACGCCGCAACCCCAATCTGTCGCCCCTTCAGGGCTGACTCGTAGAGTGCTCCCCGTTTCCTGGGGCTCACGCCCCAGGCTATGAATCTGTCGCCGCTTCGCGGCTTGGCGGATTGGCGGCCTGTCCCATTGTGTGGGCTCACGCCCCAGGCTATGAGTCTGTCGCCGCTTCGCGGCTCACACCACTACCATTCCAGGAACATCCTCGAAGTTCTATCGTTCCAACGTTCTAACGTTTAACGTCTGGCTGGCTCGGGCACACGATCTCGAAACAGTGCGTTTCGCTGAGGTTCGAGAAGCAGCGCCAGCAGTGGACCTCGTCCTTCTTCCCTGTCGAGGCGATCGCTCCATCCTCCGGCCGGAAATCGCGGTCCTGACCCCAGACTTCGAGCTGATCGAGCTCATCACCGTAGGCGTCCCGCACGACGAGACCGGCGAGCTCACCATCTTCGGCGACGGCAAAGACCCGCAACCCCTCGGAGGTTCTGGTGATGAAGGTCTCGCCCTCCCCGAGGCGTTTCTTTTCCAACAATGCCCTGAGATCGATCGAGTAATCAGCGAGCTTCGGATCGGTGATCCGCGGCGAAGCGGCAACCGGAATGCGCTGCGGCTCCTTGCCGGAGGTCAGGGCCACCGGTGTCTGCGCATCCGTTGTGGCGACACCAACGCCCGCCAGGCAAACCACAATCAGCAAACTGAAACAGATTCTCTTCATGTCTCATCTTCTCATACGTCAATCAAGCGCATCGGTTCGTTATCATCGGCGTCTCGGTGTGATCTCGGCCACTTCCCCCGTGCTAAGCTCCGCCGAGATGCCCGACCGGTCCTCCCGCATGTTCCTCCGCCACACCCCGGGGATTCAACGTCAGGGCCGCGCCACCCACGGGAGGTCCCTTTGGGAGTGCTGAAACGGCTCGACCAACTCCAACTCCTCGTCGTCACCGGCAAGGGCGGAGTGGGCAAGAGCACGATCACTGCCGCCCTCGGGGCGCTGATCGCGAATCGTGGACGTACTGTCCTCCTGCTCGAGGTCGACCCGCGCGAGAACCTCCACCAGCTCCTCGACACGCCGCCATCGGGCGGCGAAATCGTCGAGGCCGCCTCCAACCTGTGGCTCCAGCACCTCGAACCCAGAAAACTCCTCGACGATTTGGTGAGCCAGAGGCTGAAGGTCGGCGCGCTCGTGCGCAGGGTCCTGTCGAGCCCCGTCCATCGCCACTTCACCGAGGGCTGTCCAGGCCTCAAGGAGACCGCGGTCTTCGGCCGGGCGCTGCGAATGGTGGAAGGGCACGGGCCGAAGAAGCTCCGTAAGCCTGATGTGGTCATCCTCGACGCTCCCGCCTCCGGCCACGGGATCGCCTGGATGGCGGCTCCGCGTCTGGTCGCCGAGGTCATCTCGAGCGGTCCGATCGGGAACCTGGCGGCGGAGATCACGACCTTCCTCGAGGACCGGGATCGATTCGGCGTCGTGGTGGTGACCACCGCAGAGGAGATGCCGGTACAGGAATCGATCGAGTTGCTCGAGGCCATGGAGAAACGTCTCGACCGCAGCCCTGAGCTGGTGGTGGTCAACGCCCTCTACCCGCCGGCGCCGAAGCCCCGCCGGAGTGACGACGAAGCGACACGCCTGTGGACCCGGAGACGGGCGGTGAACGAGGAGGAGCTCGCGCGTCTGACCTCGAGCTGGGACGGACCCCTGGCCGAGGTGGCGCTGGAGCCCATCGATGCCGGGCCGACGCTGGTGGGGCTGGTCGGCGAGCAGCTCGCCCATGGGCTGCAGAGAACCTGATGGACCCGCGACGCTACCCCCTGGTGATCGTGGTCGGCGGCGGAGGGGTCGGCAAGACCACCCTCGCCGCAGCCATCGGCCTGGCCTCAGCTCACGCGGGAGACGACACCCTGGTCATGACCTTCGACCCGTCCCTGAGGCTCAAGGACACCCTCGGCGTCGGCGACGAGGCCCGCGTCGAGGAAACCCGTGTCGCAAGCCGCACCCGGGGACGCCTCTGGGCGAGCTTGCTCGACACCCGAACGACCTTCGACCGGCTGATCGGCCGCTACGCCCCGGACGACGCGGCTGGACGGAGGATCCTCAGCAACCGCTTCTACGACCGGCTGTCGGGCAATCTGGCGGGTGCACTCGAGTACATGGCCTCGGAACGTCTCTTCGAGGTGGCCGATGAGGGCCTCCACGATCGGGTGGTGCTCGACACGCCGCCCACCCGCCAGGCCATCGACTTTCTCGGCGCACCCGAACGGATCGTCAGCTTCCTCGACAGCGGCGCCCTACGAATCGCCCTCAAACCGTGGTTCGACGATCAGGGAAAGCTCAAGGCGACCTCGCGCCTCGGGATCCTCGGCCGTAACGTCGAGAGCTTTCTCGACCGCATGGTCGGTCTCGAGCTGCTGCGGGACATGGCCGAGTTCTTCCAGGCGTTTGCCCCTCTGTTCAAAGGCTTCCGCGAGCGGGCGCTTCAGGTACAGGAGCTGCTGAAGTCACCGCGAACCCTCTTCGTCCTGGTGAGCGGACCGGGCAGCGGACGGGTGGCAGACACCCTCTTCTTTGCCCGCCGATTGACCGCGGCCGGCTACAACCTCGGCCCGATCGTCGTCAACCGCGTGCATCCGCTCTTCAAAACCGTCAACCCCACCACCGAGACCGAGGGCCACCGCCTGCTGTCCTGGCTCGGCCGCCGCGACCACGAGGGAGTGGCCGAGCTCCGCGATCTGGTCGGCGACTCCCACCCGGTTGTCGAAATCCCTCTCCTCCCCGACGAGCCGACGGATCTCAAGTCGCTGGCGGCGCTGGGAGAGCTCTTCGAGAGTCGCCTCGGGGAGGAGCTTTCTGGCCGAGGAGCGCCAAGCTGAAGCCAGGCAAGCCGCCGCAACCCCGTTTTTTGACGCGCTTCCCGTGAGGATGCCACCCATTAGAAGGAATGTGTCAAGT
>JAIVTZ010000263.1:0-5692 GCA_049188105.1 Deltaproteobacteria bacterium
CGGTTTCTGAAAAATGGCGACGAGGGAAGTCCGCCACTATCGCCTCGTCAGAGGCAGAAGGGATCAATATGGAGCTTAACCGTGTCCTTTTATCGACATCGGCGATGACCCTTGCCAAAGGAGAGCCGCCACTATCGCCTCGTCAGAGGCAGAAAGGAATCAGTATGAAGCTCAATCGTGTCCTTCTATCGACTTTGGCGATGACTCTTGCCATAGGGAGTAGCGCTATTTCATCAGTGGAGGCTGGCCAACCGAGCTCCGCTATGGTGTTCGACTTCTCGTTGAATCAGCAAGCAGGAACCTCGATGCTGGTTCGCAGTCGCAATGGTGTGTCTGCGAGCTTTGGCACCTCGGGAACAGGCATCTTCCCCGACTTTGCGTATACCCTTTGGTACGTTGTCTTCAACGAGCCAGAGAACTGTGAGACCCCCGATGGCCAGGGCGGCACAATGTGCGGCGGGATGGACGTAGACCCGTTTGGGCCCGCCATCGTCGACGTTCTCTATGGCGGCGGCAATGTAACGGGTTACGGTGGGACCCTCCATATGGCCGGCCACCGCAAGCGGGGCGACAATTCGGGGTCTGTCTTCGATGCGCTGGGCCTCCCATCGGTTGGTCTTATTTACCCAGAGACGGCGGAGATCCACCTTGTGGTTCGAAGCCACGGACCCAAGGTTCCGGAAAATATGCCGGACCAGATCCAAGACTTCTTTGGAGGGTGTGTAGACTTCCTCGAACCGCCTGACATTGCGGACGAAGAAGGCGAGTGCGCGGACATTCAGTTCTCAATCCAGCTCCCGTAGGGGGGCGAACACCATAGTCAGACTCATGCTTGTCAGCCGGGGCAGCCATTGTGCGCCCCGGCTTTTCCTTTACCGGCGACGGCCGCTGACGGAGAGCGGGAATTCAAAATTTAGAACTGAGAATTGAGAACTCGCGTGACCTCTTGACGTCACGTGGTGCGCGCGCATAATGAGCATACGCGGATCGGCGGGCCATGGGGGCCTTCCGGTTGCAGCGGGGTGGGTGGGAGCGACCATGACCCGTGCGGGTCAGCGCTCTTGTCTGGTCCGTGCAATTGGAGGCGTTCATGGCCATCATCGTTACCGGAAAGAACCTCAGGATCGAAGACATCGTCGCGGTCGCTCGTCACGGCGAGCGCGTCGAGCTCCACCCGGATGCCCTCGAACGGATCAAGCGCTGCCGAGCCTTCCTCGACCAGAGGGTCGCGTCGCACGAGATCATGTACGGGGTCAACACCGGCATCGGAGAGTTCTCCGAGGTGGTGCTCGACGACGATCAGGTCAAGCAGTTCCAGCGCTATTTGATTTACAACCACGCGGCCGGGATCGGCGAGCCCGCGCCCGAGGACCACATCCGCGCCGCCATGCTGCTGCGCGTCAACGTCCACGCCAACGGCCACTCCGGCTGCCGGCCCGAGATCACCGAGACGCTCATCGCGATGCTCAACACCGGCGTCACCCCGGTGGTGTGCGAGAAGGGCTCGGTCGGCGCCTGCGGCGACCTCGCGCCGATGAGCCAGATCGCGCTCTTGATGATGGGCGAGGGTGAGGCGTTTTATGAGGGCAAGAGGCTGCCGGGCGACAAGGCCCTCGAGGCCGCGGGGATCCCGGTGCCGGGGCTCGAGGCCCGCGACGGCCTCGCGGTCATCAACGGCTCCAACCTGACCAACGCCATCGGTTGTCTGACGGTGTGGGACGTCGAGCGCTGGCTCAAACAGGCGGAGATCGCCTGCGCCATGAGCCTCGAGGCCCTGCGCGCCAACATGAAGCCCTACGACTCCCGCCTGCACGAGCTGCGCGGCTTTCGCGGGGCGGTGACCTCGGCCGCCAACATCCGCGCGGTGATCGACGGCTCGGACCTCCTCACCGGCAAGGAGAAGGTCAAGGTCCAGGATGCCTACTCGATGCGCTCCTCGCCGCAGGTGATCGGCGCCGCCCGCGACCAGATGCGGTGGACCCGGGAGCAGCTCGAGATCGAGGCCAACGGGGTCGGCGACAACCCGATCTTCCTCCCCGACGACGGGGTGGTGCTCACCGGCGCCAACTTCCAGGGCACCCCGGTGAGCATGCCTCTCGACACCCTCGGCGGCGCCGTCACCATGATCTGCGTGCTCTCCGAGCGGCGGATGAACCGCCTCACCAATCCGGCCCTGAGTGCCGGTCTGCCGGCCTTCCTGACCAAGGGCGCGGGGATGTTCTCGGGCATGATGCTCAGCCAGTACACCGCCGACATGCAGATCGTGGAGCAGCGCATCCTCTCCACCCCCGCCTTCACCCAGTCGATCCCGGCCGCCGCCGACCAGGAGGACTTCGTGTCGATGGGGATGAACTCGGCCCTCAAGACGCGCACCATCCTCGACAACGCCTTCGGCGTCCTCGGTATCGAGCTCATGGCCGCCGCCCAGGGTCTCGACTTCCGGGACTTCGAGCCGGGCCGAGGCACCCGCGCCGCCCATGCCGAAATCCGCCGCCACGTCGAGTTTCTGGACGTCGACCGCCCGCTCCACACCGACCACAACGCGATGAAGAAAGCGGTGGCAGACCTCGACATCCTGACGGCGGTCGAATCAGAGATCGGGGAGTTGGCAACATATTAGTGTTGAGTGAAGAGTTGAGAGTTGAGAGTTGAGAGTTCCAACTCTTAACTCTTAACTCTTAACTCTCAACTCCGAATTGGAACGCCGGCATCGCCTCACAGACCCAGAACGTTTTGGAGCACTGGCGATGCCGTACAATCTGTCCATGGCTCGCTTCCACTTCCGGTGCGTCGAGTGCGGCGAGGAGTACCCCGAGGACCCGCAGCGCCTGGTGTGCACCCGCTGTGCCGCCAAACAGGAACCGGGCGGCACGATCCGCGGCGTACTCGAGGTGGTACTCAAAACGTTACCAACCTCGTGGCCCCACTTTCGCCCGTCGGACCGCGAGTTTCTGTTCGCCTTCCTGCCGATCACGGATGAGGGGGCGATCCCTCCCCTCCCGGTCGGCGACACGCCGTTGATCGAGGTTCCGCGCTTACGCCATGAGCTCGAGATGCCCAACCTCTACCTCAAGGACGACACCCGCAACCCCTCGGGTTCGACCAAGGACCGGGCATCCCTGCTGGTCATCACCAAGGCCGTCGAGTACGGCTGCGACACGGTGGCCACCGCCTCCACCGGCAACGCCGCCTCCGCGCTGGCCGCCGTCGCCGCGGCCGCCGGTCTGCGCGCGGTCGTCCTCGTTCCCGCGTCGGCGCCGACCGCCAAGCTGACGCAGATGCTGAGCTACGGCGCGACGGTCATTCCGGTGGACGGGACCTACGACCAGGCATTCGAGCTCTGCACCGCCGCCTGCGACCGCTTCGGATGGTACAACCGGAGCACCGCGCTGAACCCCTTCACGATCGAGGGCAAGAAGACCGCCGCGATCGAAATCGCCGCGGCGATGACGCCGGTTACGCCGGACGCGGTGCTGGTGCCGACCGGAGACGGCGTGATCTCGGCCGGGATCGCCAAGGGTTTTCGCGATCTCGAGGACGCCGGCCTCATCCCAAGCAGACCGCGCCTCATCGCCGTCCAACCGGAAGGCTCGTCGGCCATCGTCCGTGCGCTGCGCTCCGGCGCCGACGAGGCACACGCCATGCCGGACGCGACCAGCGTCGCCGACAGCCTCAACGTCGAGATGCCGCGCAACGCCATCGGTTGTCTGGCTGAGGTTCGGGCTTCCAATGGCGGCGGTGTCGAGGTTTCTGATGATGCCATCCTCGAGGCCATACCGCGCCTCGCGAGCGCCACCGGCGTCTTTGCCGAGCCGGCAGGGGCCGCGGCGCTCGCCGGGCTCGAAGCCGCCCTCGACGAGCGCCTCGTCGACCGCGACGAGCGGGTGGTGCTGATGATCACCGGAGGCGGGCTGAAGGACATTACTGCTGCTGCGCAGGCGGTTCCAGCACCGGACCCGGTCGAACCAACCCTGGAAGCCGTCGCTGAGAGAATTCTCAATTCTTAATTCTCAATTCTCAATTTCCGCCCCTGGACCCTGAGGTCGGATGGGCGGGCATTGAGAATTGAGAACTGAGAATTGAGAATTACTTGGGTCCAATGATCTTCGAGGTGGCCTCGGCGCCGGGGACGACGATCCGCGACATCTCCTTGCGCTGGAGCTCCTTGACCTCTGAAATCATGGCCTCGACGGCTCTCTGGATGGCGGCTGGGAAGCGTTTCAACGCCTCTTGCAGATTGTCGGCCTCGATGGCGGCTTGCACCGGCAGCGGCCCCATCTGGGACATGAGCTGGGTCTCGCCGACATAGGTCATCGGGCGGCCTATGTCGCGGCTCCCGTCGCTGGTCACCGGGGTCAGTTGCTTGAGGGAGCCGACCCTGAGATCGGTAAAGACCTCTTCGCGGTAGAGACTCTTGTCATCGAGTTTGATCTCGGAAAGCTGCAGGGGCTGCGGGCTGGTGTTCTCGTCCATTATTCCTCCTCGAGTTGGGTGTCGTCGTCAACGGGGCATCGGTGCTGTTTCGACCATGCCCTCCGCTTTTTCCACCAAGGTGTTCACTCGCGCCTCGAGGTCACTTCGGTGCGCCTCGAGGGTATCGTCATCCATGTCCTTCGGTACAGTGTACGGTTCGCCAACCAAGATGACCGCCGTGCTCGAGGGCTTCGGGATCAGGTGCCGGTCCCATGTTCGGGCACGCCATCCTCGGCTCGTGGCGCAGGCAATCGGCACGATGGGCACCCCCGCCATCCGCGCCACCATGATGGCGCCCGGTTTGCAGTAGCGACGGGGGCCCTTCGATCCGTCGAGAGTCACACCCGGAGACGCCTTGTCCCGTCGGATTGCGCGGTAGAGCCCGCGCAGGGCGGTCGCCCCGCTGCGTCGGGCCGAGCCTCGCACCGCCGTGGAGCCGAACCGCGCCAACATCTGCACCGCGAGCTCACCGTCCACCGACGGGCTGATGAGAAAGGTGATGTTGAAGCCATCTTTCAGGAGCTGGGCCATGTAGCGGGTGATGATCAGGAGACCCTCGTGCCAGAATGCGAAGACCACTGGTTGTTGCGTCGCAAGGAGCTCCCGCACCTTTTCATCGCCGTGGACCTCGAAGCGAAACGTAGCCCACACCAGCCGCACGAGGCCCACCCCCACCGGCGCGGCGACGGCAAAGAGCGCCCGCCGCCACCACGTCATTTGGCGCGGCCGGCTGGACGCACCAGCGGTTGCTTCAGGGGATTGGGCGGTAGGTTTCATGGCTCATCCGTACCCTCGATGAGGACCGCAGGATGGTACCACGGGGCAAACGTTATAACGTTCAAACGTGTGAACGTTGGACGTTTTCCACCCAACCGAGGTGAGTCATCCAAGCTGGAAGTAAACGGGAGAGGGTCCGAGTTCGACCTCGGTTCCGTCCGGGGCTTGCAGGGCCCCGCCGCCGCGTGAGATGGCCGCAACCGGCGGCTGGGGCAGGGTCGCCCGCACCGCAGGTGATACGCTCCATCCGACCACGATCTCACCACCGTTTCTGGTGAACCGGTACAGATACGCGCCGTCGGGCGCCGGCAACGGACCGTTGAAAGTGGCGCCTTCGAGTTGGCGGATCATGGTCTGCATCGCGAACCAGGATGGCCGACGGCGCAGCGAGCCGTCACTGGCAGGTGCGATGAGACCGTAGCCGCGGGCGATGAGCCGCCAC
>JAIVTZ010000264.1:0-5673 GCA_049188105.1 Deltaproteobacteria bacterium
AACTCCACATCCACCACCGGGCCGATGATCTGGACGACACGGCCGTTGACTTGCTCACTCATAAATCCTCGACTCCCTATCCCTCGAGCGCCTGCGCGCCGGAGACGATCTCGATCAGTTCCTTGGTGATTGCCGCCTGACGCGTCCGGTTGTAAAGCAGCGTCAGAGCATCGATCATGTCGCCCGCATTGCGCGTGGCCGCAGTCATGGACATCAACCTCGCCGCATGCTCGGCCGCCGCGGAGTCATAGAGCGCCCGTTGAACCTGGGTCTCCACGTGCCGCGGAAGAAGCTCAGCGAGGAGCGTTTTGGGGTCCGGCTCGTACAGGTAGTCGATCTGTGCCTCGTCGTCGCCGGCGGTGGCTGTCGGCGGCTCGATCGGCAACAGACGCTCGATCACGATATCCTGCTGGATCATGTTGACGAAACTGGAGTAGGCCAGCCACACGGATTCAACCTCGCCCGAAGCAAAGCCCTCGATCAGTTGCTTTCCGAGGCGGGGACCGTCATCAGCAGTCAGCTTTGACATCGTCTCGCGTTCGTCGACGATCAATTTCCAAGGACGGCGGCGAAAGTAATCGGAGGCCTTGCGCCCGATCACCGCGAGCTCCGCATTCGGCCATCGGTCACCCAGGAGATCCTTTTCGACCGTCCGCAGCAGATTTGCATTGAACGCACCGCACAGGCCCTTGTCGGAGGAAATCACTACGACCCACGTGCGGTCGCCGTCGTGAGACTCGAGCAGCGGGTGGCTGAACTCGGTACGGGCCGCGACGTTTCCAAGCACGTGTGACAGGGTGTCCGCCCACGGCCTGGCATGGGTAATCGCCTCCTGCGCGCGTCGCAGCTTGGCCGCCGCCACCATCTTCATGGCCTTGGTGATCTGCTGCGTTCCCTTGACGGAGCGGATGCGGCGGACGAGGTCCCTAGTGTTCGGCAAGAGCGGCCTCCGGGTGTTCCTTGAGGAAGAGATCGACCGCTGCCGAAATCAGTGCCGCCAGCTCATCCCTCGTCTGATCATCGAGGACCCCGGTGCTGACGATCCGATCGAGAGTCTCGGCGCCGTTGTCCCGAGCATAACGGTAGAGGCTGGGGCCGAAGGCGACGATGGCTGACACCTTCATATCATCGAGAAGGCCCTGGGTGCCGGCAAAAATGGATACGATCTGCAGCTCCACCGGGATCGGGGCGTACTGGCCCTGCTTGAGAATTTCCATCAGCCGCTCGCCTCGGGACAATTGTTTCTGGGTGGTTTTGTCGAGGTCGGAGCCGAATTGTGCAAAGGCCGCGAGCTCGCGGTACTGCGCGAGATCGAGGCGCAATGATCCGGCAATCGATTTCATGGCCTTGAGCTGGGCATTTCCGCCGACCCGGCTGACAGACAGCCCGACGTTCACAGCCGGGCGCTGGCCGGCGTAGAAAAGATCGGACTCGAGGTAGATCTGGCCGTCGGTGATGGAAATGACGTTGGTCGGGATGTACGCGGCAACATCGCCCATCTGAGTCTCGATCACCGGCAAGGCGGTGAGGCTTCCAGCTCCATTGTCCTCGTTGAGCTTGGCCGCACGCTCCAACAGGCGCGAGTGGAGAAAGAAAACATCTCCGGGATAGGCCTCACGGCCGGGTGGGCGCCGAAGGAGCAATGAGATCTCGCGGTAGGCCTGGGCGTGCTTGGTGAGGTCATCGTAAAAACAAACGGCATGGCCCCCGTTGTACATGAAGTACTCACCGAGGGCGGCGCCGGCATACGGTGCGAGGTATTGCAGCGGCGCAGGCTCTGCAGCCGTTGCCGAGACGACGATGGTGTGGTCCATGGCGCCGTGCTTTTCAAGCGTCGCGATCACCTGCGCCACTGTCGATGCCTTCTGACCGATGGCGACGTAGATGCAGATGTTGTCGGTGCCCTTCTGGTTGATGATCGAATCGAGGATCACCGCCGTCTTTCCGGTTTGGCGGTCGCCGATGATCAGCTCACGCTGGCCGCGGCCGATTGGAATCATGGAGTCGATGGCCAGAATGCCGGTTTGCATCGGCTCCCTCACGGGTTGGCGATCCACGACCCCGGGGGCGATGCGCTCGAGGGGATAGCGGTCGGTCGAATCGATGGGCCCCTTGCCGTCGAGCGGGCGGCCGAGAGGATCGACCACCCGACCGACCATGCCGGGGCCGACCGGTATGTCGAGAATGCGCTTCGTGCGTTTGGCCTCATCACCTTCCTGGACGAGGTGGACCTCGCCCATGAGAACGCAACCGACGTTGTCCTCCTCGAGGTTGAGGGCGAGTCCGAAGACATCATGCGGGAGCTCGATGAGCTCCCCGGACATGACGCCGTCGAGGCCGTAGATCCGGGCGATGCCGTCACCGACCGAGATCACCGTTCCGACCTCGGACATGTCGATGGCGGTCTCGAACCCTTCGATCTGGCGGCGGATGATGTCCGCGATTTCGGCGGCTTTGATCTGCATGTTCTACCCCTGTTCGATTTCGATCTCTCTGCTCAGGCGACCCAACTCTCCTGCCAGTGAGCCGTCGAAGACCCGCGATCCCACCTGCAGACGAAAACCGCCGAGGAGATCCGGATTGACGGCGAAGTCGGCGACCACGGAAGCGTCTTCCATGGCCTCAACAACATGCACCAACTGATCACGTTGGCCGGCATCGAGGGCGGCCGCGGTTTCGACCCTGACCCGCGTGCGGCCGAGCGATTTGTCGAGAAGCTCTCTGTAAGCCACTGCGATGTCCGCCATGTGCTGCATGCGGTAGTGGTGCTGGACCACGTGAAGGAATCGACGGGTCGGCTGCCCGATCTCGAGAACATCGAGGACCTCATCAAGGATCGTGCTCTTGATCTCGACGGTCACTGTGGGCGAGACCAACACCTTGAAAAACTCCGGCACCGAGTCGAGGGCGGCCGTCACTCGGTCGAGCTCTTCCGCCACCGTCTCCCGGCGCTCGGGAGTCTCGTCTTTGACGACCGCCATCAAGGCCTTGGCATACGGCAGTGCTCGAAAGCGGGTCATGCCTCCTCCTTGCCTTCGAGGCCCCGCATCGCGTCGAGGCTGCGCTCGAACACGCGGTGGCGATCCTCTTCGGTCATCTCACGCTCGAGAAGGTCCCGGGCGAGCTGAGCCGTCAGATCGGCGGCGTCCTGAGCGAGCCTCGCTCGGGCCTCCGCCTCACGGCGCGTGATCTCTTCATCTACCCTCAGCAGAAAGCGCTCTTCCTCCTGTTGTGTCTGCTCCTCGATCGCGGACGCCTCCGCCCGGCCTTCTGAGAGAGCGCGGGTCTCGATCTGGGCGACCTCGTCCTCGAGCTCCGATAAACGCCGAGATACATCCGCCTGAAGGCCGTCGGCCTCTTGAAGCTGGCGCCGCGCATTTTCGAGCTCCTCGGCGATTCCCTGACTCCGTGCCTCCAAGAACGCACCCATCGGTCGCCCGACGTAGCGGTCGAGCAGGTAGAGAAAGAGCGTGAGATTGACCGATAGCCAGATATAGTCGGGCACACCGAGATGCTTCACGCCGGTGTCGACGAGGATGGCAAAGATGAGGGCACAGACAAAGATCAGCCCCCACCCGAAAATCCGCTTCATGAAGCCATCTCCCGTCCGAGGAGGCGGCCGGCGAGCAGGCGGGCCAGCTCCTCCGCATGGCGTCGCAGCTCGGCGCGGGCCGCTTCGGCCTCGCGCTCGAGACCCTCCAGCACCGCGACAAGACGTTCATCTGCCCGGGCGCGAGCATCAGCAAGGCCCTTCTGGCGCTCATTCATGGCCTCTTGACGTGCCTCCGCTCGGACCCTGCCGGCCTCCTTGGCCGCCGCTCCCAGCTCATCCTCGACCCGCGCGACAGCCGCGAGACGCTCCTCGTTCTTCACTGCCCATTCTTGCTGGGCGTCGTCGAGGCGTCGTTGCCGCTCATCGGCAACCGCGCCGACCGGACGGATCAAAAACCGCTGGACGAGCCACAGCGTCATCCAGAAGCAAACCATCACGAAGAACAACGACAGATTTGGTGGGGTCATCGGCCGCTCCCGGCTCGATCAGCTCCCATTGTCAACATGGGGCGGCTCAAGCTAACAAATCCCCGGGGTAGGGTCAAGAAGGCGTGCCTGCCTTCATTGTGTTTTTTTTCACAGTTTTCGCCTCCATGCTCACCGACCCCTCGAGGAACGCTCCGTCCTCCATCACGAGAGCCGGCGTCTGGATGTCGGCCCAGACCTTGGCGGTGGCGTGGAGCATCACCTGCTCCGAAGCACGGATGGTCCCTCGAACCTCGCCCCCGATGACGCAGCGGGCGACCTCGAGCTCACCCTCCACCGTGCCACTCTCACCGACCACTAACTCCGCTTTCGAGCGCACGGTTCCCTCGATGCGCCCATCGACGCGAAAATAGGTCTTGAACTCCAGCTCCCCGCGAATCGTACATCCCGAATCGACAAAGCCGTTGAGGGACTCTCCACTTCGAGCCATTACTCACCCCCCATCAAGAGATCGAAAACACGTACCAACTCTTCCTGATTCGAACACGAAATAATAATACGGCCGCCTCGCCGACGGGGCTGAATCTCGACTGGAGCACCGAGGCGCAGGGCAAGCTTTCCTTCGGCTGCAAACAGATTCGGGTCCTTGACGGAACCCGGCCGGACCTTCTTTTTTCGTCCCGCTCCTGCGCGTGCCGCAGCCGCTGCACGTTCGAGCTCGCGGACGCTGACACCCGTAGCAACCACGCGCCGAGCCCACTCGCATTGCACATCGTCTCCGTCAAACGCCAGCAGGGTCCGGCCGTGACCGGCGGAAAGATCGCCCCGTTCCACCAGCTCCTGGACTTCGGGTGGAAGCCTGAGCAAACGCAGCGAGTTGGCGACCGTGCTGCGGTCCATTGCGACGCGCTCCGCGATCTCGGCCTGTGAGAGACCGAGACTTGTTCGCAGGTCATCGAAAGCGCGCGCCTCTTCCAATGGCGTCAGATCTTGCCGCTGTAAGTTTTCCACCAGCGCGACCTCGAGCTGCTCGCCATCTGCAAGACGTTCACGGATAACCGCCGGTACCGTTGCCAGCCCCGCCAATCGCGCCGCCCGCCAGCGTCGCTCGCCGGTCATCAATAGGTAACGTTCCGGCCCATCCTCACTGACAAGCAGGGGTTGGAGAACGCCATGGCGCCGAATCGATTCCGCCAGCTCCTCGAGAGTCCGCTCATCGAAACGATGCCGCGGTTGGTGTGGGTTGGGATGGAGGTGATCGACTGGAATTTCGGCAAACCCGGCGCGCGCACGGGGGGTGTCGGGTATGAGCGCCTTGAGGCCGCGGCCGAGCGCCTGTTTTGTGGTCATGCTTTCCCCATCCGTTCGAGATACTCCCGGCCGAGTTGCAAATACGCCTGCGAACCGCGACTTCTCAGATCATAAGCATGGATCGGACGGCCAAACGATGGCGCTTCCGCCAACCGTACATTACGCGGGACAAGGGTCTTGAAGACCAGGTCGCCGAAAACTCCCCGCACCTCGTCGGCGACCTGTTGCGCGAGGTTGGTCCGCTCATCGTACATCGTGAGCAGGATACCGTCGATGGTGAGCCCTGGGTTGAGATAGCGACGCACCTCGTCCACGGTGGCCATCAGCATGGACACCCCCTCCATCGCGAAGTACTCGCACTGAATCGGCACCAGGAGTCCATCA
>JAIVTZ010000265.1:0-5669 GCA_049188105.1 Deltaproteobacteria bacterium
CGTCGCCTGGCGCCAAAACCACCAGAGCTTCGAGGCCGCGCGCGTCGCCTTCGAGGGCGTCGAGAACCTGACCATCCGCTACTCCTACATCGGCCGGCAGCACACCGTTCTCGGCGGCTCGCTGCCGATGTCCACGAGCCACCTCGGGGCGGCCTACACCTTCGGAAGCATCGGCACCCTCCACGCCTACGGGATGCTCCTCGATTACGAACGCGAGGCGCAGTGGGACCTCTCGACCTCCACCATCGGCGGATTCTTCGACGGCAAGTCCAAGCTGTCGGACAGCCTCGGTCTCATATACCGCCTCGAGTACGCCGGGCAGCAGGACGCCGGCGACAATCCAGACCACATCAGCACCCACTACGGCCGCGCCGACCTCGGTCTTTCGGTCTCCAAGGTGACGTTTGCGGTTGGGTACGAGGTGCTCGGTGGTTCGCCCGAGGACGGCCAGTTCCGCACGCCTCTCGCCACGCTGCACAAGTTCAACGGCTGGGCGGACAAGTTCCTCAACACCCCGACCAACGGCCTCGAGGACCTCTTTCTTTCGGTGACGGCCGCCCTCGGCACGTGGAAGCTGATGGCGATCTACCACGACTTCTCGGCCGACACGGGCGGAGCCCAATGGGGAACCGAGATCGATGCCGCCGTGATCTACAACACCCCGTGGAAACAGCAGGTGGCGCTCAAGTTCGCCGCGTACGACGCCAGGGACTGGGCCACCGACACGACCAAGCTCTGGATCTGGACGAGCTGGGGCTTTTGATCTCCGTCTCCCGGCCGCTGTATGATGCGGTATCCACGATGCTGGAGGCTACCGAGCATGGAGACCCAGGCGATTGACGTTTTGGCGATGGCTCACCTGATCGTGCTCTCGTTGTGGGGTGGAGTGGTCGCCACCGAGGCCGTGATCGAGATCTATCCGTTCCGGCGGCGGGAGCTGCACGCCGCGACGATCCGCTTCCACTACTGGATCGATCTCCTGGTCGAGCTGCCGCTGGTGCTGGCGGTGATCGCGACCGGGATCGCACTCCTGTTCGTGATCGAAACAGTGACACCCCTCCACCTCGTCTTGATCGGCTTCGGCGGCGCCGCGGTCGCGATCAATCTCTTCTGCATTGTGGTCGTGATCAAACGCGGACGGCGGCTGGAACGCCACGCCGATGATGGATCCTTGTGGCGTGCCTCGCGGTTGGTGCTGGCGTGCTTTGCAATTGGCCTCCTGTGCGCCGGAGGAGCGGCCGTGCTTGGATTCCGCCTCGCCCTCGAGCGATCAGGATAAACGCCGCCCCGGCTGGGTCGCCCTTGAGTGCCGCGCCCAACGACCGTTGCACTTTTCAGGTTGATGGATAAAGAATGCAAAAAGTTGGGTCTGGCACCCAGAACTGAGATATGTGGCACCATCCCAGCACTCGCTCGCTTCGCTCAGGGTGACAGGGAAATTGCGGCGGTCACTCGGGATTCCCGATCACCTCGCTGCGGGCGTCACGGATCAGCTCCTCGATGTTGCCGCCCGTCAGGCTTTCCAGGAAGGCCACCAGGTCGCCGGTCTCCCGATCATCGAGATCGAGCGGCTGGATCAGCGGGTCGATCCCCTCGTGGGGGAGGCCACCCTTCCGGTAGAACTCGACTACCTCACGGAGGGTCGAAAACGAGCCATCGTGCATGTACGGCGCGGTGAGGGCGACGTTCCGCAGGCTTGGCGTTTTGAAGCGCCAGCGATCGGCGGGGTCGCCGGTGACCTCGTAGCAACCGAGGTCGGGCGCGGGCGGCTCACTGACGCTCTGCACCGCCGCGGTATCCATCGGCACCACGACGCCAGGCGCGAGTTCCACCATGACCGGCTCCCGGCTGGCCGGCTTGACGATGCTGTTGTGCCGGCCCAGGCCACACCCAGCCCGACTAAAAGTACCGCCGTCCCAACCCATCCTCTACTCATCTCAGGTGACACCTATCGGTCCGATGTCAGCATCGCCCTGAGCCGAAGGATGTGTTCCGGCCGCGTTCTGCAGCAACCGCCGACGATGCTCGCGCCTGCGTCCAGCCATCGCCGGACCTCCGAGGAGTAGGCTTCAGGGTCGAGATGGGTTGCCCCGCTCTCCTGAGCCGACTCGGGATCAACATTAACCCCGGTTGGCCCGTCACCATTAACGACGTTCTCCGCGTTGGCGTAGCCACCCACGGGGGCGGTGGTGAGCCGCGTGAGCACCGCCATCGCAGCTGTGACGAAGTTCGCGCCGCAGCAGTTCACCAGGTAGGCCGACGGTTTCAGTTCACCCAGGGCTGTAAACGCCTCGGAAAGGCTTTCCCCGCTCGGCAGGGTGTTCAATCTGTTGCCGTGAAGCGTCCAGCTCACCCAGACCTCGCAACCCGTTTCGGATGCCGCCTCGCATGCCCATGCCGCCTCCTGGGAACTCGCCATGGTCTCGCAGATGATGAGGTCAACGCGCCGCGCCAACACCGAGGCGATCCTGCGGTACCCCTCGAGAACCTCGTCCTGCCCCTTGACAAGGTCCGCACGATAGCTGGTTTCCAGCGGAGGGAGAGAACCAGCGAGCCGAGGCCGGCGCCCTGAACGGGAGCACGCTTTCTCCGCGAGATCCACAGCCAACTCGGTCAGCTCCTCGACGCGGTGCTCGATACCTTCTCGAGCCAACAGTGGCGGCGTTACCGCATAGTTGTTGATCGTCAGGACATCGGCGCCGGCCGCAATATATGCGGTGTGCACATCGACCACAGCCTCGGGATCGTCGAGCAGGGCCGTGGCCGACCAGATCGATTCGGTATGGGAGGACACCGCCACCCCACGGAATCGAAGCTCTGAACCCATTCCACCATCGAGAAGAGTGACCATGAGTACCTCCTTTCGGCGCGCATCCTGTGGATGTCGCGATCCAAGATAAACGATTTCTCGACCCCGAAAAGGGTGCCACTGATAAAAACGTCACAACATGAACCAGTGGGGTGTCCAGGTTGTGAGGTTGTGATCAATGGCATTCATGCCGACCGGGTGACGCCGGGGTGTGTGCGACTGCGGCTTCCGCGACTGCGACGGTCCGATGACGACCCGCCAGGGGAGCGAAATTTCGTGTTGCTGCGATCGGTTCTTTAGGCAAAGGAGAACCGAATGATTCAAGCCTATGCCGTCCACGAGCCCGGAGGAAAACTGCAGCGCTTTGAGTACGATCCCGGCGACCTCGCGCCTGGCCAGGTCGAGATCGACGTCCTCGCCTGCGGGATCTGCCACTCCGATCTGGCGATGATCGAGAACCAGTGGGAAATGACCGCCTACCCGCTCGTGCCCGGCCACGAGGTGGTGGGTACGGTTGCCGCAGTTGGCGAAGGGGTCACCAACGTCGCCGTCGGCGACATGGTCGGGCTCGGCTGGTACTCGGGCAGCTGTCTGACCTGCCGCCAGTGCATGAGCGGCGACCACAACCTCTGCGCCGGCAACGAGGGGACCATCGTCGGCCGACACGGCGGTTTTGCCGACACGGTGCGGTGCCAGGCCGAATGGGCCATCCCATTGCCTCAGGGAGTGGATGCGGCCAAGGCCGGTCCGCTTTTTTGCGGCGGCATCACGGTGTTCAACCCGATCGTCCAGTTCGGCGTCCGGCCGACCGATCGCGTCGGGGTGATCGGCATCGGCGGTCTCGGTCACCTGGCGCTGCAATTCCTCGCCAAGTGGGGTTGTGAGGTCACCGCGTTCACGTCGACCGACGCGAAGGCGGACGAGGCGCGTGAGATGGGCGCGCACCACGTGGTCAACTCCCGCGACGCCGCCCAGCTCGAGGCGGTCGCCGGCAGCTTCGACCTCATCCTGTCGACGGTCAATGTCGACCTCGACTGGAACTCATTCCTCGTGGCCCTCGGCCCGAGGGGTCGCCTGCACTCGGTCGGAGCGGTGCCGTCCCCCATTCCCGTCCCGGCCTTCAGTGTCATTCCCGGCCAGAAGAGCGTGTCGGGCTCTCCCCTCGGCTCGCCGGCCACCACCGCGATGATGCTGGAGTTCTGCGCCCGTCACGGAATCGAGGCGGTGACCGAGCACTTCCCAATGAGCGAGGTCAACGAGGCGCTCGACCACCTCCGCGCGGGGAAGGCTCGCTACCGGGTCGTGCTCGAGAAGGGATAATGCTCAGCGCTTCTATCAACGCACGATGATGATCTTTGGGCTCGATGCGCCGATGGCGAAGCCGGTGCGAAGTTTGTTGTTCTTCTTCTTGTCTTTGTAACTGTAGTGCACCGAGATTTCGTGCGTCCCTTCGGTCGCCACGACCTCGAACTTCTTCTTTTTGCCGTTGCTGACCAACGTTGGGGTCAGCTTTTTCACGCCTTTCAGAACCTTGTCGGCAGCGACCGAGATCCTGACCGGGCCCCCCGTCTTGTTGTGGAAGATGATGGAATCGTGGGTAAAGACCTTTCGGATGCCCGGCACCGCAAATGCCACCGGGGCGATCGCTTCGATCGCGATGGTGTAAGTCTTCGGTTTCGGGGTGGCCGACGCCTTGATTGAGGTTGTCTTTGCCATGGCTCTCTCCTTTCGTGCAGTCGTGCCGAGCCCTCAGCTCAGCCTCGGTTCATGAATTGTTGAACGAATTCCCTGTAACGATTGTCCTCCCGTAAGCTGTTGAATGAAGGTCTGCGTTCGATCCAGTCCACGGCGAGCCCGTTGTCGAGCGCCGTCCCGATCCACTCCACCGCCCGATCCCGTTCGCCGAGATCCTCGTAGCCCTCGGCGATCGTGCCCATGAAGTAGGGGTCGCGGATCTCCTTTCGGGTGACGACCTCGAGCAGCTCGATCCCTCGATCGTATTGACCGACCATGCCGTAATAACCGGCGAGATCGGCCATCACCGACTGGTTGTCGCTGTCCTCTTCGAGATATGCCTCGGCGAGCTCGATGGCGCGCTCAAAACTCGTCGCCGCGGTGTCCCGTTCGCCGGCCCAAAACTGAGCGGAGGCCAGGCTGCCGACGAGGTGGTACATAGTCGAAGGAATACCTTCACCGGCGAGTTCAACCGCTCGCGTGAAGATGTCGGCCGCGTCGCCGAACCGGCCCTCCTCGAAATAGAGGCTGCCGAGGTTCGAGTAGGCGATCGCGTGTGGTCCGAGAGCCAGCGCATCCTCGAACGCCTTCTCGGCTTCCTCCAGCCGGAGCAGCCTTCGGAGCGTCGACCCGTAGGCGGCCAGCTGATTCGCCCGATCGATGCCCGCGGGCGTGAGGCGCAGGGCGGCCTTGTGGCTGAAGGTGTGGCGCGGGCCGAGAAAGGCGACGGAGATGGGCTTCTCCAGGGCGCGGATGGCGCTGATGATCTCGCGGTAGATGGCCCTGATGGAGGGTCCGGGCAGGGGGCCGGGGTTCTCGCGCTCGACCCTCGCGAGTATCTGGGCTTCGCGTTCCGCCGAGTAGATCGGCAGGCCGAGCGACCGCTTGATCCTGCCGAGCTCGACGGCGCAGGCCGAGCGGCTGTTGAGAAGCTTCATCAGCTGGTCGTCGATCACGTCGATCCGACGGCGGAGCCCCTCGACCTCCGGGGGTGTCTCGTTCCTGGCGTCTACATCGCGCTGGTCAGCCATCGCACCTGTGCTCCCAGGTCTCCTTCCGGTTGCTCCTCGAGAAAGCGCACGAGGGCGACGATAGCAATGAGCTGGACGACGACGCCTAGCGCGAA
>JAIVTZ010000266.1:0-5665 GCA_049188105.1 Deltaproteobacteria bacterium
TTTCTTCTCTCTGTGTTCCTTCTATGTGTCTCTGTGCCTCTGTGGTTCAACAGGTGGGCGGGCGGGCTCGGGCTCGGGCTCGGGCTCGGGTCTTACCAGATCTTGACCCTTTCTTCGGGCGGCAGATACATCCCGTCCCCCTCCTTGACGTCGAATGCCTCCTCGAATTCGGGCATGTTTGCGAGCGGTCCGAGAACCCGGAACCGGGGTGGTGAGTGCGGGTCGGTCGCTACCCGGTTTCGCATTGCCTCTTCCGTGGCCTTGAACCGCCAAACCTGGGCGATCCCCATGAAGAACCTCTGCGGCCCTGTCATGTCGTCGATAACCGGCGCCTCGCGACCGTCGAGCGATATCTGGTAAGCCTTGAACGCAATCGTCAAACCTGCCAGATCGCCGATGTTCTCGCCCAGCGTCAACTCACCGTTGGTTGTTCGCAAAAACCGGGCGGATGTTTCAGACCTACCTGGCACGAGTATGGCGGGGCGGGTTAGGATGATGCGACTATCGAACGGGGAACCTCTGGAGGTGCCGTGGCCGCGGAAAGCGATAACAACCCGGTATTCGACGGCGAGCTGAAGATTGCCGAGCACTTTCCACGTCCTCTCTTCGCGGACTGGGAAGACCTGGCTCGCCGGTCTCTCGGTTCGCGGACGCTGGAGTCGCTGAGACGCACCACCCACGAGGGTCTCGAGATCGCGCCGCTGTATGCGGTGGAGGATCTTCCTCTCGATCGGATCACGATCGAAACTCCGCCTCGCGACACCTGGGAGACCTGCTTCCCCGTCGATCTCCGAGAACCCGAGACGGCGATCAACCAGGCTATCGAGGGGCTGTCGCGCGGCGGGGGCTCGCTGTGGGCCAAGGTCGACAGGAGGAAGAGCACATGGGGGCGGCTGACGGTCGGGGCGATGACCCGGCTGCTCGAGGTTGTGGGCGACGCGCCGGTCTATCTCGACGGCCGCGGCGCCACCCCGGCCCTGGCCGCGCTGGTGGCGGCGGCGAAAGGGCGTCTCGGCCTTCCGACCGGCGGCCTTCGGGGCGCCTTCGACCACGACCCGCTCGGCACTTTGGCCGCCGACGGCGCCCTGCCGTGGAGCCTCAAGACCAGCTTCGCCCTGATGGCGGGCATGGTCAGATGGACCGAGGAGCACGCGCCTCAGGTACGCGCCGTCGCCGTATCCACCCTTCCCCATGCCAAGGGCGGGGCGACCGCGGTCTACGAGCTCGCCCTGGCAGTCGCCACCGGCGTCGAGTACCTGCGCCGGCTCGAGGCCGCCGGCATCGCGCCCGAGGTCGTCTGCCGCCGCCTGCGGTTCATTCTGCCGGTGGGACGTGATTTCTTTATGGAGATCGCCAAGCTACGCGCCCTGCGATGGTTGTGGGCCCGTGTTGCCGAGGCCTGCGGCGTCGCACCGGACGCCCGCGCCGTCCCGGTCCACGCGATCACCTCGCCACGCTGCCTGACCGTACGCGACCCGTGGGTCAACATGCTGCGCGGTACGGTGGAGTCTTTCGCCGCGGTGGTCGGCGGGGCGGATGTGCTCACGGTGCTGCCCTTCGACTCGGCGATCGGGCATTCGAACGAGCTTTCGCGGCGCATGGCCGTCAACACGCAGACCATCCTCCGCGAGGAGAGCGGTCTCGATCGCGTCGAGGACCCGGCGGCCGGCAGCTACTTCGTCGAACGTCTGACCCACGATCTCGCCGCCGCAGCCTGGGAACGCTTCCAACAGATCGAAGCATCAGGAGGCATGGCCTCCCACCTGTTATCCGGCGCCGTCGCCAATGAGCTCGCCGAGGCATCGGCCCGCAAACGACAAGCGGTCTCCACTCGTCGCGACCTGGTCACCGGCGTCAGCTCCTATCCGAAGCTCGACGAAGAGCCGCTCCTGCGGGAACGGGTCGGTCGCGATGACCGGCGCCTGCCGGACGACGAGGACACGGCCGTCCGCCGCAGACCGAGCGCCGATTCCCCTACCTTTGCGACCGCCGTCGCAGCCGCCAGGGAGGGCGTCTCGGCCCGTGAGCTGGTCGGGATGTTCTCCGGCGACGGGCATCCCGAACGCATCACCGCCGCCGCCGCCGACCGCGAAGCCCGTCCCTTCGAGGAGCTGCGCGACGCATCGGATCGCCACCTCGGCCGGGTCGGCGCGCGACCGCGGGCCTTCCTGGCCGTCGTGGGTCCGCCATCCGAGCATCGGGCGACCGCCGCCTTCGTGGCCAACCTCCTGGCAACCGGCGGCATCACTGCGATTCACGGGCCGCGCATCGACAGCCCTGAGGAGACGGTCGCGGCCTTTGCCTCCAGCGGCAGCCGCACGGCCGTGATCATCGCGGCCCCGGAGAGGGCTGACGAGGTCGTGCCGACCATGGCCCAGGCGCTGAAGGAGTGGGGAGCGGCGAGGATTCTGGTCGCGGCGCGTCCCGGCGAGCGGCGGTCCGCCTGGCAAACCGCCGGGGTGAATGGCTACGTCTACGCCGGGTGCGACGTGGTCGCACTGCTCGGCGACATCGTCGAGGTCGAGGGGGTGGGTCGTGATTGAGTCCCGCATCCCGGATTTTAGCGCCATCGGCCTCGCCCCCGTCGCTACAGGACCAGGCGAGGGATCCGCACCATCGGTCTGGAGAACCCCGGAAGGCTTCGATGTCGCGCGACGATACACCGTTGCCGATCTCGAAGGCGTCGACCACCTCCACTCGCTGCCGGGGATCGCCCCCTTCGTCCGCGGCCCCTACCCGACGATGTACGCCTCCCGACCGTGGACGATTCGCCAGTACGCGGGCTTTTCCACCGCCGAGGATTCGAACGCCTTCTATCACCGCAACCTCGCGGCCGGCCAAAAGGGGCTCTCGATCGCCTTCGACCTCCCAACCCACCGCGGCTACGACTCCGACCACCCGCGGGTCCGGGGCGACGTCGGGATGGCCGGGGTCGCGGTGGACTCGATCCTCGACATGCGGGTGCTCTTTGACCGCATTCCGCTGGACAAGGTCAGCGTTTCCATGACCATGAACGGGGCGGTGCTGCCGGTGATGGCTCTTTATATCGTCGCTGCCGAAGAGCAGGGCGTGCCACCGGAACGGCTCGCGGGCACCATCCAAAATGACGTCCTCAAGGAGTTCATGGTCCGTAACACCTACATCTACCCGCCGGCGCCGTCGATGCGGATCGTCGCCGACATCTTGCGCTACACCTCGGAGCGGATGCCGCGCTTCAACTCGATCTCGATCTCCGGCTATCACATGCAGGAGGCCGGCGCGACCCTCGACCTCGAGCTCGGCTACACCCTGGCCGACGGCATCGAGTACGTGCGCACCGGCATCGCCGCCGGTCTCGACGTCGACGAGTTCGCGCCGCGAATCTCCTTCTTCTGGGCGATCGGAATGAACCTATGGATGGAGATCGCCAAGCTGCGGGCGGCGCGGCTGCTGTGGGCCGAGATCATGCGCGGCTTCGGCGCCTCCGACCCTCGCTCGCTCGCCCTGCGCACCCACTGCCAAACCTCGGGCTGGAGCCTGACCGCACAGGACCCGTTCAACAACGTCGTCCGCACCTCGATCGAGGCCATGGCCGCAGCCTTCGGCCACACCCAGTCGTTGCACACGAACTCGTTGGACGAGGCCCTGGCCCTACCGACGGACTTCTCAGCCCGCATTGCCCGCAACACCCAGATCCAGCTAATGGAGGAATCCGGAATCTGCCGGGTCGCCGATCCGTGGGGTGGCTCCTACTTCGTGGAACGATTGACCCACGATCTCGCGCACCGGGCATGGGAACACATTCGCGAGGTTGAGGGGCTTGGCGGGATGGCGAAGGCGATCGCCGATGGACTTCCGAAGCGGCGCATCGAGGAGGCGGCGGCACGCACCCAGGCATGGATCGACTCCGGACGCCAGAGCATCGTCGGCCTCAACCGGTTCCCGGTCGATGCCGAGAGCGAGATCGAGGTCCTCAGGGTGGACAACACCGCAGTCTATGAAACTCAGCTGGCACGGCTTGCGACGTTGCGGGCGGACCGTAACGAAGATCTGGTTCAGGCCCGCCTCGCTGAGCTCAGCCGGGTCGCCCGCTCCGGCGAGAGCAATCTGCTTGCAGCGGCCGTCGAGGCCGCCCGCGCCAAGGCCACCGTCGGTGAGATCTCCGACGCCCTGGAGAAGGTCTTCGGGCGCCACAGGGAGACCATCCGGGCTATTTCGGGGGTGTACTCTGCAGAGGTGGGAGAGAGCATGGACGACGTCAAACGGGCTCGAACGGCGACCGACGCCTTTGCAAAGCGCGACGGGCGACGGCCGCGAATCCTGGTCGCCAAGGTCGGTCAGGACGGGCACGACCGCGGCCAGAAGGTGATCGCGACGGCCTTTGCAGATTTCGGATTCGACGTCGACATCGGACCCATGTTCACGACCCCCGAGGAGACCGCGCGCCAGGCGGTGGAAAACGATGTCCACGTCGTCGGCGTCTCCTCGCTGGCGGCGGCCCATCTGACCCTGGTCCCGCAGCTCAAGAAGGCGCTCGAGGAGCTCGGGCGCCCGGACATCCTGCTCGTGGTTGGTGGGGTGATCCCACCCCAGGACCACGACGCGCTCCGCGAGGCCGGGGCCGCGTTCATCTTCGGACCCGGCACCAACACACCCGCCGCCGCGGTGGAGCTGGTCGAGGAGCTGGGGCGCCGCCTGGACCATGGCGGCTGACGGTCGGGAGCTCCTCCGGCTAACCGCGTCGGCGTTCTTGACGTTGCTCGCCGCCGGCTGCGCGAGCCACACGTTCGTGCCGTACGATGCGCAACGATCGAGGCCGCCGGTCGCAGCTTCCACCGTGGAGCCCATCTACCCCTACAACCGGCAACCGATCACGGTCGACAATCGGGATCTGAGCAACAAGGAAACAGATTCCTACAGGGTGCGGCAGCTCGAGCTGGACTCGATCGACGAAAACGGCCAGAGCAACGACCGGTTGACGGGTCTCTACTTTCAGGGAAAGGCGCCGGGCCGCAAACCACTGGTCATCGTCCTCCCGATCTGGGGCAGCTACACCTACCCCCCCTACGCGATCGCCGCAGGTCTTCGCCGACGATCTGAGGGTGAGATCAACGTGCTGCGGGTGGGCGGCGAGAGCTTCGTTTTGGATTGGGAGGACATGGCCGAGGCGCCGACCAAAGAGGCCTTTCTCGACGAGATGGCCGCCGGCCTGACCCGGGTGCGAGCCAACGTGGTCGATGTCAGCCGCATCATCGACTGGGCCGAGGCGCAGCCCGACGTCGACCCCGAGCGGATCGGTCTCATCGGCTTCAGCCACGGCGGCATCACGGCCGGCCTCGTCGCCGTCAACGAGCCGCGGCTGGCGGCCACCGTCATCGTCATGGGCGGCGCCCACCCTCACCGGATATTCGCCACCTGTCCCGGGCGGGTCGGCAAGCTCAGGGAGATCATCCTGGAGCGGTTCGATTGGACCGTGGAGGAGTACGAGGCGATGCTGGAGCCGATCTGGGAACCCTTCGATGCGGCGAACTACCCCGGCCGGGCCGATCCCGCCAGCATCCTCATCATCGATGCCGCCAAGGATCACTGCATCCCGCCGGATGCGCGCGAGGCGCTGTGGGAGGTGCTCGGTCGGCCCGAACGCATCAGCCTCGACTACGGCCACAAGAAGGCCTTCCTATCGATG
>JAIVTZ010000267.1:0-5656 GCA_049188105.1 Deltaproteobacteria bacterium
GGGCCGTTCCTCCCGCTCCCGCCTGCTCGGGGGGGGGGGACGGCCCCACCACAAGACAACCAGGATGCGTTTGCCCTTGGTGGGGCAGCAATCTCGGCTGCCGGGCGGGTGGGTGGCTTTGTGATGCCTTCGTGTCTTTGTGTCTTCGTGTTTGCGATGTGGGTGTCTCTGTGTCTTCTCTGTGCCTCTGTGTCTCTGTGGTTCAATCGGGGGGATGGGCAGCAAATCCGAAATCCGAAATCCGAAATTTCCGAGGTGAGCGGCATTCCGAATTCCGAATTCCGAATTCCGAATTTGATTCGTGCCCGCATCCCCGCCCTCAGGTCCTCCTGTGCGAGCAGGTTCCGAGATACCATCGCGCCGGTGCGACAGGAGAGAAAAGGCGGCGCGGTGTCATCGAGCGAACGTTGGATTGGGGAGCGAACCAGAAATGAAACTCCGAAGCGAACACGAACCACCTCACGCCGTTGCCGAGTGGGGCTGGCGTTACCACCACATGGGAATCCCCACCGACACACCGCGGCCGGGGGAGGTCTACCTCGAAGAGTACGGGATGCACGTGTCGGGCTTCGAAACCAGCCCCTTCGGGGTCGAGTGGATGCGCTTCGAGCCGGGCAGCACGGTGTCAGAGCTGGTTCAGACGGTGCCCCATATCGCCTTCGAGGTGGACGATCTCGAGGCGGCCCTCGAGGGCAAGGAGTTGATCGGCGAACCGTCGTCGCCGATGGCGGGCGTCAAGGTCGCGATGATCCTCCACAACGGCATGCCGATCGAGCTCCTCGAGTTTTCCGACTCGTAGAGGATCAAACACCCGCGTCCGAGTCCGATCTTGTTACGGCGAAGCCCAAAAGGCGAAGCCGGAAGGGCGCGAGTAACTCAAAACTCAAAACTCAAAACTATCCACGAGGTGGACGGGCGGCATTCCGAATTCCGAATTCCGAATTCGACCCAGAATGTGAGGGGAAACGTTTTAGCGTTCAACGTTGCTCTTCAGCCACCTCCTGGCGCCCTCCATCGACCGCACCTTCCCCCACACCTGCGCTTCGATGAGGGCGCGCATTGCCGCGCCGAGCTCGGGTCCCTCCTCGAGGTCGAGGAGGGCGGCTACAGCGGGGGCGGGGAGCAGCGGCGTCGGATCAACGAGCTCGTGAGCGCTTCTCCGCCACAATCGCCACCAGCGGCGCCATGGGTGGTCGGGCTCGACCGCGGCCGCAAGGGCGATGACGGCCGGAAAAGCGGCGCCGGCTGCGTGGATGAATGCGCGGCGCTCGGCCGCCGGAGCGCCGGCTGTGGCCACGGCGCGTTCGAGCTCCATCGCGGCCCGCGCGGCGTGGCGGCGGTCCACGCGCGGCCATGCGTAGGGAGCCGCCACGTGCGCGGTCGGGGCGCCCCACGCGCGCAGCAGGAGGGCGAGAGGGGCGGCGCGGCCGGCCTCGCGGAGAGCCGTGCTCAGCGGGTGTGACGCCGCGCCTGCCAACCGGGCCGCGGCGCCCAGGTTGGCCTCGAGCCAGGCGGGGTCGGGCTCGACGCCGGCCGGGGCCGCTGGGGCCAACAGACCGAGGTCGAGCAGGGCGCGCAGACCGAGCTCGGCGTCGGGGGCGGCCAGCAGCTTGAGCAGCTCCTGTCCGACCCGCTCCCGCGGGGCGTCGGCCAGGCGGGGAGCAAGGGTGCTGATCCAGACGGCGCTCT
The DNA here is from genome assembly GCA_049188105.1 of Deltaproteobacteria bacterium. Taxonomy (GTDB): domain Bacteria; phylum Acidobacteriota; class Thermoanaerobaculia; order Thermoanaerobaculales; family Sulfomarinibacteraceae; genus Sulfomarinibacter. The sequence goes on from JAIVTZ010000267.1 coordinate 1,690, forward strand.
CCCGGTCGAGCTCGAAGCCTGGGAGCTGAGCGAGAAAGCGCGGTGCCCGCACCAGCCGCACCGGGTCGTCCTCGAGGTTGCTCTTCGTAATCGCGCGGAGCGTACGGTTGCCGAGATCCTCGAGCCCGCCGACCCGATCCACGAGCGGTCCGTTTGGCAAGGACCACACCAGCGCGTTGCAGCTGAAGTCGCGGCGGTGGATGTCGTCGTCGAGGCTCAGGTCGCCCATCGGCCACAGCTCCACCGTGATCTCCGGGGCCTCGATCCGCCACACACGTTTTGATTCCCGGCCGAGGATGTGGGCGCGGGTGTCGAGGCGCGCCGCCAGCCTTCGCGCCGGGCCCCGCACGTCGTCGAGATCGCCCGGCAGCACCAGGTCGAGGTCGACGCTGTCGCGGCCGAGCAGGCGATCCCTGACATAACCTCCGGTGGCGTGGCATTTGGGTGTTCCAAGGCCCTCCCATACGCCCTGCAACAACAGGTCGCGGTCGAGAACGGAGATGTCGATTGGGGGCATGGTGGATCCAGAATACTCGATGGATTTCGAATTTCGAATTTCGAATTTCGAATTTTCGATCCAACCCCCCTCGCGGATTTCGGATTTCGGATTTCGGACCTGTCACGGCGAAGTGCGAAGCACGAAGCCGGATTTCGGATTTACCACCCAACCCCCACCGTCCGTATACGCGCTTTCGTGCCTTTCGGAGCGGGTGGATGGAACGTTCTAACGTTCAACGTTCTAACGTTCAGACGTCGGCGCGGCTCACCATTGTGTTACATTCCTGACCCCGCCGCGAGGCGGAGTCTCCCGCTGGAGGGAATGATGACCGAAGAACGACTGCAGAAGATCATCGCGCGCTCGGGGCTGTGCTCGCGACGTGATGCCGATCGGATGGTCACCGAGGGCCGGGTGACGGTGGACGGCAGGGTGGCTGAGCCCGGCGAGAAGGTGGATCCGGCGACGGTCCACATCAAGGTCGACGGCAAGTCTCTCAAGGCGCCCGAGACGCCGCGCTACCTCCTGCTCTACAAACCGCGCGGTGTGATGACCACCTGCGATGACCCCGAGGAGCGCAAGACGGTGCTGGATATCGTGCATCCGGCGATCCGCGAGCGGGTTTACCCCGTGGGCCGGCTCGACTACAACTCCGAAGGCCTGCTCATCCTGACCAACGACGGCGAGCTCGCGGCCCGGGTCGCCCATCCGAGGCACGGCATCGTGCGGGAGTACCTGGTCAAGATCCGCGGAGATCTCAGCCGGCAGGAGCACCGGAAGCTGCTGGACGGCACCGTCATCGAGGGGAAGCACGTCAAACCGTTGCGGGCCAAGCGCGACTCCAAAGGCCGCGGCGGCACCACGACGTGGTGGCGGGTCGAGGTCTCCGAGGGCCGCACTCACGAGGTTCGCGAGCTCTTCTTTCGCGCCGGCCATCTCGTGCAACGTCTGCGCCGCACCGCCATCGGCCCGCTGCGCGACGACACCCTGAAGCCCGGGGAGTTCCGAACCCTGAGCGAAAAGGAAGTGAAGTCGCTTCGCCGCGTGACCTCGAAAACCAGAAAATCGAGCCCTTCGAGGTCGCGGTCTCCCGCGACTCGCTCTCGGGGAGCGGGTGGGCGTTCTCCCTCCACACGAACAAAGAAGAACCGGTAAGTCATTGAATTAACTGCCCCATGCAATTCGCCGCAGGCAGATTGCCATGTTAGAATAACCCGCCCGCGAGCATGCCGGGGAGGTATTTTGCAGAGCACGGACGAAGGCCAACAGCCGCTCGATCAACTGATCGCCAACCGCCGCGCCAAGCTTGACGCGCTCTACGAGCTCGGTCAGGACCCGTACCCGCGACGTTTCCGGGTTGAGGAGTCGGTGAGCCAAACGCGGGCACGGTACGAGGAGAAGACCGTTGAGGAGCTCGAGGCGCAGAAACCCGAGGTGCGGATCGCCGGTCGCCTGCGAGCGGTGCGGGGCCACGGCAAGGTGTCTTTTGCCGATCTGTCGGACGGCGTCGGCCAGCTCCAGATCTACCTGCGCAAGAACGACCTCGACGAGACCTCGTGGTTGATCTTCAAACAGCTCGATCTGGGGGACTTCCTCGGCGTCGAGGGGACGGTGTTCCGCACTCGTGCCGGTGAGCTGAGCGTGGCCGTCAAAAAGCTGCAGGTGCTGGCCAAGGCAATGCGCCCGCTGCCGGAAAAGTATCACGGGCTGTCCGATCGCGAGGCTCGGGCGCGCCAACGATACCTCGACCTGCTGTCGAACCCGGACTCGCGCCAGGTCTTCGAGGTGCGTTCGAAGGTGATCTCCTCGATTCGCCGACGTTTCGAGGCGGCTGGGTTCATCGAGGTCGAGACGCCGATGATGCAGCCGATCCCGGGCGGCGCGACCGCGCGTCCTTTCATCACCCACCACAACACCCTCGATCTCGATCTCTATTTGCGGATCGCCCCCGAGCTCTACCTCAAGCGGCTCATCGTGGCCGGCTTCGAGCGGATCTTCGAGCTCAACCGCAACTTCCGCAACGAGGGCATCTCGACCCGCCACAACCCCGAGTTCACGATGTTGGAGTTCTACTGGGCCTACTCGGATTACGAGCTCCTGATGGATTTCACCGAGGAGTTGGTGGCCGGCGTCGCTGAGGAAGTGACCGGTGCTCTGAAGGTGCCGTGGGGCGAGCACATCATCGATTTCAGCCTGCCGTGGCGGCGTCTGACGATGCGTGACGCGATACTCGAGTACTCGGATCTGACCCCCGACGACCTCGTGGATAGACCGCGGATGGAGGCTGCCGCTCGCTCGCTCGATGTGCAGCGAATCGACGAGCGATCGGACGGCAATCTCTTTGCCGAGCTCTTCGAGATGACGGCGGAGCCGTTAATGATCGATCCCACCTTCATCATGGATTTTCCGCGCGACATCTCTCCGTTTGCCAAGTCGACTCCGGATGATCCCGACACCGTGGAGCGCTTCGAGCTCTTTATCGGGGGGCTCGAGGTGGCTAACGCCTTCACCGAGCTCAACGATCCGGTCGAGCAGCGGCGGCGCCTCGAGGCGCAGGCGGCGGAAGCCGGCGGAAGGGTCGTAGAGTTTTTCGCTTAGATCGACTGTGTTGATCATCAGGCCTTCTTTGTGTTCGGGCAATTGCTGTACGATGCGGCCGTCCGGCTGGATAAAGCAGGATGTATACGGGCAGAACCAGCCGCATGAGTTGCTCATACTGACTCGGAAGCCGTTGTTGGCGGCGTTGGTCTGCATGGTCTGACGCATGATCTCCGAATGGATGCTGGGGCCTTGCTGGCGGGCATTGTAGAATGATTGAAAAATACATTTGATGCCATCTTTGTACAAGGCCCGGTACAGTTCCGGGAATCGCAGATCAAAACAGATCAGCAGCGAGCATTTGACGCCGTTGATGTCGAAATGTACAAAATGATCGCCGGGTGTGTAGTTGTCCAGATCGATAGTGGTTCCGAATCGTTTGTCGTAGCGGTTAACGAGTTTACCTTCGAGCGCAATCTCTTTTCCTTTTGTGAGATAATCAGTTATTACTTTGGCTGTCTTGCCCCAGGCAACGATATTGTGCCATTGAGTTTCTTCAACACGCTCACCTTTGCCATTTTTGTAATAGTCATTTGTAGCCAATGTAAATTGTGCTTTTTGTTTGCCGCTTTCAAATTCGAAAGATTTTGGGTCTTGTCCCAGACGTCCAATCAGGTGGACGGAATTACTTAAAGTTGTCATGGTGTAAATAATTAATTGGTTTAAAAATAGAGTTAGAGTCTTATTGTTACGGGATGCGGGGTGCAAGGTGCAAGTTACTCGGAGACCCTCCCCCCGTAACTCGTAACCCGTAACCCGTAACTCGTAACCCCTAAGCTGTTGCAAACATATGTCAAACCCCTCACCTGATTCGGTTATTAAACGTTTACTTTCGTTTAACATTCGTTTATAAACGTTTAATGTCGCTTAGGT
>JAIVTZ010000268.1:0-5643 GCA_049188105.1 Deltaproteobacteria bacterium
TGGCGGACCACCCGGTCGAGGGTCGGCGGCACCGGGCGGCGGACGTCGGACAGCGGCGCCGGATCGTCCCGCATGATGGAGGCGGAGATCTCGGCGGCGGAATCGCCGACAAACGGCCGCCGCCCCGAAATCATCTCGTACAGGATCACCCCGAAGGCGAAGATGTCCGAGCGGGAGTCCGCGGGCTCGCCGTGGAGCTGCTCCGGTGACATGTAGCCGGGGGTGCCGACGACGACGTTGGCGTCGGTGAGGGCCTCGGTCGGGCTCTCCGTCGAGACCGGGTTCGATGGATCCCGTTCGGTCAGCTTGGCGAGCCCGAAGTCGAGGATCTTGAGGTGGCCGTCGCGGGTGATGAACACGTTGTCGGGTTTGAGATCGCGGTGGACGATGTTCCGACCGTGCGCGGCCGCCAGCCCGTCGGCGATCTGCGCCGCGTACTCCACCGCCTTCCGCATCGTCAGGCTGCCGCTGTTGATCCGATCGCGGAGGGTCTCTCCCTCGAGCAGCTCCGTCACCAGGAACGGCATCCCCCGATCGTGCCCCACGTCGTAGATCGCGAGCACGTTCGGGTGGTTGAGGGCCCCCACCGCCCGCGCCTCCTGTTCGAACCGCGCCAGGCGCTTCGTATTCTGACTCAGCGAGGAGTGGAGGACCTTGATCGCCACCTCGCGCCCGAGCCGCGGGTCGCGCGCCCGATACACTTCGCCCATACCGCCGGCGCCGATCTTCTCGACGATCTCGTAATGGGAGAGGGTCTCGCCGATCATCCGCCTTCCGGGGAGGTCGTCAACTCCAACGAGAACAGATACTGGTTACAACGGTTTTCTCAGTGTCAATATGCGCCCGAGCCGAGGAGATAGCAAGCGTGCACCCTGCCGCGAGGTGTCGTCTCGTTCGATTGGCGACGGATTTTCATCTCCAGTCGGTGACGAGAATGCAATGTAGATCGGCATTGCCAACTGGCGAAAATGGCAATTCCTCCGACAGCAAGTCATCAATCGTCCCAATTTCCGGAAACGGAATTGACACAACCAAACTTGGGCGGTAGATTGATTTTAGTACGTAATCTCATCCATGGATCAATCGGCACTCAGGCCTCGGCGCTCTGAGGTGCCGCGAGGGTCCGAGAACATGCATCTTGTGGAAGCGCGGGGCGCTTCCGGGAGGGCCGGATGCTGAGAGACGATCATTCCTCGGTAGATCTTCCACGACCTCGAGGTGACTCGAAACACCCACTTCAATCCCCCTGCCGGTCGATGACGGCGGGCGAGCCGCGGGCGGGGTTCCCCGCACGACTGATCGGGAGCTGAGATGGGGCGCATGATCGATCCCGAGATCGTCATCGGCCGCATCTACGAGGCCGCGTCCGAGCCAGGGCTGTGGAGCAATGTGCTCGATGGTGCGAGTGAGTTGTTCGAGGTGGATGCGATGCTGCTGGTTTACGGAAACCTCTCAGCGGGAGGTTTGCACGTGATCGAGGCAACCGGTTTCAACCCCTTCGCCTTGGGTGCGTATGTCAGCAATCACATCAACGATGACGAGATGATCCGTGAATCGATGGACGGCCCGGCCGGCATCATCGTGTCGAGTGGGCGCTCGTTTCGCGGCAAGCCCTTTTACAGGACCAGTGTCTACCGGTGCCTCCTACAACCGAGTGACCTTTCCTACATCGCCGGCGCGGCGGCGTTGAACACGCCGGAGGTTCACGCCTCGCTGTGGATGGCCCGCTCGGACCGATCGCCCGACTTTTCGATACATGACATGCACGCCTTTGCGGGCCTCCTGCCCCACGTGACGCGGGCGATGACCGTTCACCACCGCATCCACCAAGCCGAGTTTCGGACCGAGATGGCGGTCGGCGCCTTTGACAGGGTGGCGGCCGGTATGGTGCTTCTCGATGTGAAAGGTACCCCCGTCATGGTCAACCGCGAGGCCGGACGCATCGCCGCCGCCAAGGACGGCTTCGTGTTATTGGCTGACGGGCTGGCGGCTGACACAATGAATGACACGAAGAAGCTGCGCGACCTCATCCGTCGTATTGGTTCATATAGTCCGGCAAATGAGCGAGCGGGGGTGGGCGCGATCAGGCTTTCGAGACCTTCCGGGTTGTCCGATTACCACGTCGTGGCGCTCCTGCTTCCGAGACGGTGCCAACCCAGCGATGGCAGTGGTGCCGTTGCGGTGTTGTTCATCACCGACCCCGAGAAGGCGCAGAGCCCGGTTGATCACCTCTTCGGCGAACTCTACGGTCTGACGGACGCCGAGGTCCGCTTGATGGCACAGCTCCTGGAGGGAGGCGGCCTCACGGCTGCGGCGGAGGCGCTCGGCCTGTCGCGCAACACCGTCCACTCGCAGCTCGCCAGCATCTTTCAGAAGACCGATACCAAGAGCCAGAGTGAGCTGCTGACTCTCCTTCTCACCTGTGTCGCGTCGATAAAAGCCCCTGACGAAACTTCCGGTTTCGATATGGAGGCGCTGAAGCCGCGACAGGATCGAGAATAGCCATTGGGTCAGTCCGATGCCTCTCACCCGTTTGGGTGATGCGTTGATCCAAGCGCAGCTCGATGTTCACAAGAGATAGCCGAATGATCGCAACCCTGCGACCGTCCTGAAGACGAGGGTCGGCGTACCAAAGGGGGCCCAATGTCACCCACCATCGATGTTCACACCCACATCTTCAGCGCTCTTGACATCCCGCTCGAAGGGTACCTCCTGTCGCGACAGTCGGAGCGCCGACTCGGCATGTTTCTCGATCCGTTGATTTCGGTCTTCCCCATGCCACAGCTTTTCGGGTACGTGGCGAAACGGGCGCGAGAGCGATGCGTCACTCGTCGGTTGGACAAAGACTCAAAGAGAGGGAGGTTCTACACATTCATGCTGTGGCTGTACGGCACGGCCGCAGGTCAGAGATTTCTCGACTGGGAGGATTCGCTCTCGAGCTGCTCGGAGACAAACGCCGACCGGTTGATCGAAACCTGGCCCGACGTCGACCTCTTCGTGCCGCTGATGATCGACTACGAGTACTGGTTCGCCAACAGCATGGACAACCGTCTCGGCGATCAGATCGACACCGTCTTCAAAAAGGTGGTCCTTCCTCACAAGGGCAGGATCCACCCCTTCGTGCCCTTCGACCCAGCGCGAGAGCTCGCCTACCGAAAGGCCAGGGTCAGCCCCGACGGCCAGCTCGAGATCGATCGGCCGATGACGCTGGTGAGGGAGGCGATCGAGGAAAAGGGTTTCATCGGCGTCAAGCTCTACAACTCGCTCGGCTACCGGCCGCTCGGCAACGCCGATCCGAAGGTGTCCCTGATGCGCCGCCGCATCGCCGTCCGCAACGACAAAATGACCTACCTCTTCGACGGCGAGGAGTACGACGAGGTCCTCTGCGAGCTCTACGACTACTGCGTCGACAACGAGGTGCCCATCACCGCCCACTGCGTGATGAACGGCATCGAGGCCTACCCGGGGGCGAGCTTCGATTTCGGGAAGGCAGAGTTCTGGGACGAGGTCCTGCGACAGGAAAGGTACAAGAACCTCCGCCTCAACCTCGCCCACTTCGGCTGGAACCAGGCGCCGGGCCAGGGCTACGCCGGCAGCGAGAGCTGGGCGAAGGACGTCTGCGACCTCATCGTGAAGTACGACAACGTCTACGCGGACGTCTCCCACCACAGGGTGTTGTCCGCCAAGGGTCGGAGGGGTTTTGTCAGGGGATACCGGCAGATGGAGAAGGACTACTCGAACGACATCGACAGAATCAAAAAGAGAATTCTCTTCGGCTCCGACTGGCATGTTCTGAGGCGGATGTCCGGCTATCGGGATTTCCTCGACAACTACCAGCGAGTGTTCACAGAGGCCGGGTTTTTCGCCGACTCCGAGATGGGCGACTTCCGCGGCGGAAATGCTCTCGAGTTTCTCGGTTTGCTTCCAGGGGCGAAGAACCATGAGCGACTCCAGAGTTTCTACCGGGAAAACGGGGTCATCCCGCCTGCCTGGTTTGGTGTTTTGGACCATCGAATCGATCACATCAGCTCGGGGGCGTAGCGCCGGATCCTCGACTCCGCCAGACCGCCGCTGTGCCGAGTGAGAACCGCGATCTCGAACTCCGAGAGCCGTTTCAGGTCGGTCTTGATGGCCGACGCGACAGCGGCATCGCCGGCCTGTACCTCGCCCTCGGTGCTGTCGATGGAGAACCAGAGCGGTTTGGGTCCGACACCCGCCTTGTGACGATGCTCAATGCGGTCGAACTCGAGGCCGCGGATTTGCTCCATCATGATGCCGAGGCCCTCTTTGAGCACGATCGCCCCGGACTGGGTGGGTCGGTCGTCGATCGCGAACGGCTTGCCGCCGTCGCTGATGATCACGTAGTCGAGCGCGTTGCGTGACCTCAGGGTCGGATTCACGCCCATGTTGTCGTAGATCCCGCCGTCGGTGAGCGTGACGTAATCAACCGCTTCCGCCGGCGAATAGCTGTCCGGCTCGAGGCGGAGCGGCGGGAACACGGGTGGAAATGCCGATGACGCAGCCACCGCCTTGCTGATCGGAAAGTCGGGGGCATCGACCACCCCCAGCTCGTGCTCCCCCATCTCCTCCGGCTTGCCGCCGCCGGCAACGAAGAAGAACATATTGCCGGTAGCCAGGTTGGTGGCGTTGAAGTAGATCCGCGGCCCGCCGGCAAGGGCGCTGAGCGTCTTGCCGGAGAACAGGTGTTTGTCGTAGGAGCGGGCGAGCTTGTCGAGTCGGCCAGCAAATGGATCCAGGATGCCTCCAATCACCGACGATACCGCGATCGACCGGGTTGACAGATACTCCTCGAGCTTGTCGAGCGCCGTGCCGGTGCCCCAGTGCAGGGCCAGCACCCCGCCGGCGATGCTGCCGCCGCTGACGCAGGACAGCAGGTCGATCTTGTCGAGCAATCCGATGTCATCGAACTTTTTCATGACACCGAGGTGGAAGCACGCGGCCCGAAAACCGCCGCCGGAAAGGGCCAGCCCGATTCGTTTCTCCTCGCCGTTGATCGTGATAGCCATGAGTCCTCCCCTTGTATTGATTCGGTTTCGTTTCCCTAGAACTCGAGCGGCGCACCTTCGGGGTACGCTGCGCTGTAGCCGAGGCTTTCTTGCGTCTCAGGGTCCTCCCACGGCTCAGTGAACTCGCTGCGGTAGTTGAAGACGAGCTCGGGGGTTTCTCCTTCGTGGTTTTTCAGGATCAGCTGGATGGCCTCCTGGTCCGGGTGCTTGAAGTAGGCGCCGTTGGTTGACACCAGATAGCGGTTGGTCCGTGCCCGCTTAACCAGCTTCTTCGTGATGTTGCTGAAGCTGCCGTGGTGGGCCAGCTTGAAGGCCTCCACCGGCTGCTCCGTCCCGGCCTCGTCGTGGAAGCGCTCGAGCGACCGGTCCATCACCGGCGCCCAGGCGTCGCCGGCGAGCAGCAGGTGTTTGTCTTCGTAGCTCAGCATGAACCCGATGCTCGACCCATTGGCCTCGGAGCTGTCGGGCTCGTCCCCCAGTACCCCGGCGGGCGGCCCGTAGCGGGCCTTGTGCTCGAGCTCGGCGAGTGCCTGCTGGGTGTCACCGGGAGTGAAGTGGGCCTTTTTCAAGACCTTGTCCCAGTGCCGGCGGAGGTTTTCGAGCTCGCTTGGACCCG
>JAIVTZ010000269.1:0-5611 GCA_049188105.1 Deltaproteobacteria bacterium
GGGGCAGGGCACAGGGTGCAGGGTTCAGGGTTCAGTGACGGTAATCGCTATCGCTATCGAAATGGACGCCAGCGATCTGAGGTTTCGATACCGATACCGATAGCGATTGCGATAGCGACGGACACATCGGACGCGGAGGCAGGACCGCCACGAGACTCCTCAACCCATGATGACAACGTTGCATCAGGAGGTGACAGTGCAGAGCCCACTGAATCTTGTCTCCGGGTGGCCCCTGCGCCCTGGACCCTGAGCCCTGGACCCTGAGCCCTGTGCCCTGACCCGGGCGGGTTGGAGAGATGTTACGCTCTACCGCTATGGCAGAAATCCGGGAACTCAGTGTCAGCCTGCGGATCTTCCTCAAGACCTATCGATGGCGGAAGATCGACCCCGTTCCCAGAACTTCACTCGAAAAGCCGCTCGCCGACTGTCGGGTGGCACTGGTGTCGTCCGCGGGGTTCGTGGTTCCGGGAGATGAACCGTTCAGCGACTCGGTGCGCGGTGGCGACTACAGCTACCGCGTGATTCCCGCCGACACCGACCTCCAGGCCCTCGAGGAGTATCACCGCTCGGACTCTTTCTCCCATGAAGGCATGGACGCAGATCGCAACATGGGCCTCCCGCTTGACCGGCTTCACGAGCTGGCGGCTGGCGGCGTGATCGGCTCGGTGGCGCCCCGCCATGTATCCCTGATGGGATCGATCACCGCACCGGGTCGGCTGGTCCAACAGACGCTGCCGGAGATCGGAAATCTCCTGATATCCGACAACGTCGACATAGCCCTGATGGTCCCCGTGTGACCGGTGTGCATGCAGACGGTCGGTCTGGCACAGGCGGAGATCGAAAATCGCGGCATTCCTACGGCGTCGATCACCATGCTCCCGGACATCACTCGCAAGATCCGGCCCCCGCGTGCGCTCGCGGTGCCCTACCCCCTCGGCTTCCCGCTCGGCGAAGCGAACAACCCCGGTCTACAGACCGAGGTCTTGCTGGCGCTGATGGCTCTCCTCGACCGGGACGACGTACCGGTGCTGGAGGAGTTCGGCAGGTCGTAACAGGGTTCAGGGTACAGGGTACAGGGTACAGGGACCACCTGAGCCCCGTGAACCCTGTGCCCTGAACCCTGTGCCCTGCACCCTGCACCCTGAGCCCCTGGCGACGCTCTGTTACCATCTGCGCGTGACCGAGCTGCGACGACTCCTGGCGTACATGCGCCCCTATCTGGCCCAGATGGCGGCGGCCGCGGTCATGCTGGCCATTGCCGGCGCCCTGATGTCGATGGTCGTGGCGACCCTCAAACCGCTGGTCAACGAGGTCCTCCTCGTCCAGCCGGCCGCGGTCGAGGAATCTATGGCGTCGGAGCCGGAACAGGACCTCGTCGACCGGGTCATCGACTGGCTGCCGGTGGCGGAGCTGTCGGAGTGGCTGCACCGCAAGCCGATGGTGAAGGTGCCGTTTCTGATCGCCGGGATCTTCTTCATCCGCGGCATCCTACTCTTCCTCGGGGAGTACCTTTCGAGGAAGACCGGCGCCGCGGTGATCCGGGATCTCCGCGGCGACCTTTACACCACCCTCATCCATCAGTCCCCGGACTTTTTCGGCGAGCACCACACCGGGCTGGTCATGTCACGTCTGCTCAACGACGTGCAGCGGATTCAGCTGGTAACGACCCGCGTCCTCGCCGATCTGTTCCGGGTCGGCGCCATGGCGCCGGCGATGCTCATCCTGGTGCTGGTCTACGACTGGCGCATGACCCTCTTCGCGCTCATCGTCCTGCCGGTCATGGGCTACCCCGTGCTCCGCCTCGGTCGGCGGCTGCGCAAGGCCTCGACCCGCTCCCAAGAGCAGATTGCCGACGCCGCCAACCTGCTCAAGGAATCGGTCACCGGCGTCAAGGTGATCCAGGCGTTCTCCATGGAGGAAATCGCCGCGGGGCGGTTTCAGCAATCGCTCGCCCGGCTCTTCAAGGTCGATCTACAGGCTGCCAAGGCGGCGGCGGCGTCGGGGCCGATCATCGAGTTCGTCGGCGCCGTGGCCGGTGGCGCCCTGTTCTACATCGCCGGCAAGAGCATCGCCGAGGGTTCCATCGACCCCGGCAACTTCGTGGTCGTGGTCGGCGGACTCGCCTTTCTCTTCATGTCGGCGCGGCGGCTCAACCAGGTAAATGTGGAGATTCAACAGGCGCTGGCGGCGGCGAAGCGGGTCTTCACCATGATGGACTGGCCGCGGGTTATCGCCGAGGCGCCGGACGCCCGGGCCCTCGACGACGAACCGCAGGAGATCCACTTCGACCACGTTCACTACTCCTACCCGGGAAGCGAGGGACCCGCCCTCGAGGACATCGAGCTGCGTCTGCGCCGCGGCGAGATGGTCGCCCTGGTGGGTCCATCGGGCGCCGGCAAGACGACCCTCGCCAACCTCATGCTGCGCTTTGCCGATCCGACCGAAGGCCGGGTCGCGATGGACACGCACGATTTGCGCGAGCTGATGCTGGCCTCGGTACGAGGCAACATCGGGTTGGTGACCCAGGAGACCATCCTCTTCGACGACAGCGTGCGTCTCAACATCACCGCCGGCCGCAGCGATGTGCCGCTGGAACGGGTGCGCGAGGTGGCGATCGCGGCCCAGGCGGACGATTTTGTAATGGAGCTGCCCGACGGCTACGAGACCCGACTTGGCGAGGGCGGCGCCCGGCTGTCGATGGGCCAGCGGCAACGGCTGACCATCGCCCGCGCACTCTTCGAGGACCCGCCCTTCCTGGTCCTCGATGAAGCCACCTCAGCCCTCGACGCCGAGTCCGAGTACCAGGTCCAGAAGGCCATGAAGGTGCTGCTCGAGGGACGGGGAAGCCTGGTCATCGCGCACCGGCTGGCCACCATCCGCGAAGCAGACCGGATCGTGGTTCTCGACAGTGGTCGCATCGTCGAAGAGGGTAACCACGAGGAGCTGATGGCCCTCGGAGGGCTATACGCCCATCTTCATGAGCTTCAGTTTCAAGAGTAGACGGCGGATTTCGAATTTCGAATTTCGAATTTCGAATTTTCCATGCGACCATCCGGAGTTCAGGGTTCAGACACCAAGGAGCCTCTGACGGCGTTCACCGGAGGTGCCTGGCATCCTCTCGCGGAAGCGCCTTGAGAAACGGGCGATGTCGAAGCCGGTAGCATGTCGCCGGAGCGCAGACGCGGCGACGGAGAGGATCCGTCAGGTCACCCGGTCAGCGCCCGCCACAGGAGGTAGGCGGTGATGCCGGCGAGCCCGATGACCATCGCGTACTCGCGGTTGCGCATCATCCGCTCCATCGACCAGCTTGCCGGGGTGAAGTCCTTGTAGGGACGGAGGGTTGGAAACAGGGCCGGCACGGCCTCGAAGTACCGATCGTAGGCCTCGCCGTGCTCCTCGCGCAATCTCGCCGGTTCCACTTTCTCCTTGCGCCGCATGTAGACGCCGAGAAACCATCCCCACCCCACCACGAGCCCGATCAAGCTCAGGTAGTTGGGCAGGTTGACCATGATGATCACGCCGGTGAGGATCAGAAATCGGCCGAGATACAGCGGGTTGCGGGTGTAGCGGTAGGGACCCGCGGTCATCAGCTCCTTGGTCTTCAGAAGCAGCCCCGAAGACCAGAAACGGACCGACTCCCCGAGGACGACAAAGATAATGCCGATACCAACGCTGAACAGCGTCGGCCGGGCGAAGTAGATGAGAGCCACAACCACGGCAAAGAGCGCCATCAGGCGCAGCACACCGAGGAACCTGTTGTACTCGCTATCGCTCATGAAAACCCCCTAGTACTCGGCAGGCAGAATACCGCAGACGACAGACTTTGACCAAAGATGAGCGATTCTCACCGGCGGCCTGCACCAAGCTCTTGCGGCAGAACCGCTCGTCTTCGGACTGAGTGATTTCAGCCGCGGCGCCTGCCTCGGAGACGGTCGAGCCAGCCCTTGACCCGACGCCCCCGCCGGTGCCAGGCCGCCGCCTCCGGGCTCACGGAGGCCACCGCGGCCTCGACATCGCCACCGGTGAACCGTGCCCGCATCCGCGCCAGGTTGACGCGGTCGGAGTCCCGGAAGCGTTCGAAGAGCCGGCGCCTGATGAAGCCCGGCCGTGGCCCGAGTACCCAGGCAGTAGCGAGATCCACAAGGTAGATCGTACCGTCCGCGGTCAGCAGCACATCACGGTGGTGGAGATCGGCGAGCGCCACCCCGCGACCGTGGAGCTCGTCGAGGATGGCCGCCAGGCGGTCAAAGAGGGCGTCGTCCAACAGCGCCCCCGCCTTCGCCTTCAACGGCTCGGCATCGACCCACTCGGTGGCGAGGACACACGGGCCCAGCCGGCCGAGGAACGCCGGCAGGGCGGCCACCGCCGCCGCGGCCTCGTAGGCCGCCGCCTCGCGCCGGATCAACCAGCGACCGAGGGTGTTGCGTACCAGCGCGCCGCGCGGCGCATACGACTTGACCGCCACCCGCTGTTCGCCGAGGTCGAAAAAGAGCACGTCAGCCTTGGTCGAATTGCGGCCGGCGATACGGCGCACCGGCTCGGCCCCGATCAGTCGCGCCGGGTCGAACGCCGCTCCTTCGTCAGCATGTGAAATAATGTCGGCCACGGTGAGATACTAACCCATGCCTTCCGCCAACCACGACGCACCGAAAAACTCCAGCGCCCCCCGTCGGCCGTCACGATCACAGCTCGACGCCGCGGCCAAGGAATACCTGACTCGTGGCGCCCCCTTCAAGGCCGACGTCACGGTCATCGACGTCGGCGAGGGCGAAATGGTGGTCAAGGACTTCGCCGGCCGCGCCTGGTGGCGGCGGCTCATCGGGCGTCTCGAGGTCAGCCGTGAGTGCCGCGCTTACGCATATCTGGGCCCTATGCCGTTCTTTCCGGCCTTCCTCGGCTGCGTCGACCTGGACGCTCTGGCCATCGAAAAGGTCGAGGGTGTCGCTCTCGCCCGGGCGCCCGACAGGGAGAGCCACCGCGACCAATACCTTGCGCAGCTGCGATCAGCGATGGAGCGGCTCGGCGCGCTGGGATTCCTCCACCTCGATGCGCGCTCGAACAAGAACGTGCTCCTGCGCCCGGACGGGCAGGTGGTTTTCATCGACCTCGCCGGCTCGTTCTGGATCCCGCCGGGCCGCCTCGGCCATCGTCTCCTGCGCCGCTTCATCGAGCTCTATTACGAGGCCAACTTGATCAAGTGGGAAACCCTCCTCGCACCTGGCGGCGATCCCAGGAAAGGCCAGGCGAAACCGCCGCGTTATATCCACGGGCTCGTCGATCTCTGGCAGGCACGGAAGCGGCTCCGTGGCGGTGCCAGGTCAGACGATTCCGACGATCTCGGGGCAGCCTCGACCGATGAACCAGACTCGTGACGAGGATCGTCGGAATCGTCTGACCTGGCACCGTCACCCATGCTCCCGGAAGCCTTTCTCGGCACCGTCAGTCGTCGCTTTTTTCCGGCGTCTCCTCCCCAGTATCGGCGCTCACGGTGCGCGGCCCCTCGGTCAGCACCTGCGGCGCGCTGAGGCGACGCTTGGTCTGTTCCGCCACCTTGAGAGATTCGAGCTTCTGACCCATCGGCAGGATTCGGCGTTCGAAGGACCCCACCGCC
>JAIVTZ010000270.1:0-5567 GCA_049188105.1 Deltaproteobacteria bacterium
ATCCATGATGTCGAGGTGGAGAAGGTCGGCCCCGGCTGACTGCACGTCCGCCACCTCGTCGGCGAGGCGCGAAAAATCGGCCGAGAGCAACGACGGCGCCAGCCGGACCTTCATCGGCTCACCCATACGGTGATGATCTCCGAAGGCGCGACCGGGGAACCCGCCGGCGGGTACTGGCGAAGCACGATACCTGCCGGCATCCCGGGATATGCAACCTCCCGCGCCCGGCCGAGGCGCAGACGGTTGACTCTGCAGAAGTGCTCGACCTGTGCCAGGGGCTGTGTGACCAGAGACGGCATGACCCACTGTTGGCGAGTCGGGGCGTTGTTGACCAGAAGGTCGACCGGAACCATCGGGGCGACCTCTTCGCCGACCGGTGGGCCGGTGGCAATCACCTGGTCGGCGGCCCCCTGTCCTTCGACGCGGGCTCTCAATCCGGGGATCAAGCCAGCCCGTTCGACCTCGCGTTGCGCTGTCTTGAGGGAGCTTCCGCGCACATCAGGGACGGAAACGGTTTCCCCCCCGAGACTGATACGGACCGTCACCGTCGACCCGGCCTTGACGTGAAATCCTGGAGGCGGCTCCTGGGCGGCGATGGTCCCCGGTTTTGCCGAGATTGAAAATAGCCCAGGTTCCTCCACCTCCAGCTCTAAACCGAGATCGTGCACCTGCCTATTTGCTTGCTCGAGCGTCGCTTCGCCGAGGTTGGGCACCGCGAGCGTTCCCCTGTGGACGGTGTGGACCAGGGCGAACCAGAATACGATGCCGGCACAGGCAAGAAAGACGAAGGCTGCGAGCAGACGATGTGCCATCGGCGCAAACCTTAGCATGTCCCTAGCCCGCACTTCTCACCAGCTTCCTGCTGCGGTCGGCGATGCACCGCACCCAGCGGTGTTTTCTCACTTCGGGGTGCTCGACGCACTGTCAGGTACGACTCCGCGCCCCGTAGATTGAAAACCGTACTGGAAGCTGCACCTCGCCATCCTCGTCACGAAACCCGGTGAAAAGTGCGGATTGACCGCTGGATCTACGGACCGGTACGATCCATAATGGGTCTTCAGAGTCTGCGGCATCGGTCGCGCGACGGCTGAGACGGACTCTGCGGGAGGCTCATGGTTCAGTTCGACAACCAGTACCGCCAGATCAAGATCAAGGTCGTCTACTATGGGCCTGCAGTCGGAGGAAAGACCACCTGCCTCCGGCATATTCACCGCGTCATCGATCCTGCGCGACGAACCAAGCTGTACTCCCTCAACACGGCCTCGGACCGAACCCTGTTTTTTGATCTCCTGTCGTTAAATCTGGGGAGGATTCGCGGCTTTCAACTCACCCTGCAGCTCTACACCGTTCCCGGGCAAGTGCAGTACGATGCCACCCGGCGCGCGGTCTTGGCGGGCGTGGACGGCGTCGTGTTCGTAGCCGACTCGCAGGTGCACCAGAAAGACGCGAACGTCGAGTCGCTTGAAAACCTCTGGCAGAACATTGCCGCCAACGGTCTCGATCGCGAGACTGTGCCGGTTGTCCTGCTGTACAACAAGAGGGATCTCGGAGACATCCAGACCGTGGAAGAGATGGACGCCGCCCTCAACAAGGAGCAACGTCCCGCCTTTGAAACGGTGGCGATTACCGGTGACGGTGTGCTCGACGCCTTCTCAGCGATTGCGGAGCGGACGTTGGCGGCGGTTGCCGACAAGCTCGGAGTCGGCACCAACCCCCAGGCTGTCGAGCGTCTCCAGCAGCAGATGCGCACCGCGATCCAACCCTTCATGGAGCAGGGGGCGGAACCACCGCCCGCGGATGATGTAGAGGTCATCTCACCCGCGCAGGATATTGACGCGAGCGAGGTCATGAGCGAGGAGATGCTGGTCGCGGAGGCCGTCCGGGCCAATGTCACGATGACCGACCTCAATACCCGCCTCGACAATCTCAGCCGTCAGCTCCAGCGCAAGGTTCGGGTGATGGGCAGAATCTCGGACTTTGGAGCGGCGGTGAGCAACGAGCGCGATCCTGCAAAGGTCCTGCGCCTCCTCATCACCAATGCCATCCGTCTGCTCCAGGTGCAAGGGGCAGCGGTGCTGATCGTTCCCGGTTCGGGATTGTTGCGCGAGGCGGTGGTCCACGGTTTCAAGAAAGACCCCCTCCTGACCTCGGTCGACGAAACGGGACGGTCCACCGCGGCCGTCCTCCTCGATGCCAAGAATCCGGAGCTCGTGGCTTCGGGGAACGACGACGACGAGGAGAGCCTGTTGTTGTCGGTGGTGGAAGAGTCGGGATTCGCTTCGGCGGTGGCGATCCCACTGGTGACTCAGGACAAGGTCGTCGGATTGCTCACCGCATATGGCGACAACGACCGCGCCATCCTCGACGAGAATGATTTGCAGCTTGCGACGGTTCTCGCCTCCACTGCGGCCATGGGCTACGCCAACGCTATCGCTTGGAAACAGATGCAGGAGGTTAGCAAGGGCCTCGAAACACAGGTCGAAGAGCGCACCGCGGAGTTGCGCAGGACCCTTGCCGAGTCACGCCGTCTCACCAATGATCTGGCAGAAAAAAACTCTCTCCTCGACAGCGCCTACCGCGAGCTCGAGGCCCTCGACGGGGTAAAGAACGAGCTTATCAACCGCCTCTCTCTGGATCTCCGCACACCAGTCACATCCTTGTTCACGGCGGCGAAGATCCTCCAGCGCGAAAAGGAGGCGCCGGCAGAAAAGACCGAGCGTCTGGTGACCATCATTCACGATGAAGCGAAAAAACTCCTCGAAATCAATCAGAGTATTTTTCAGGCATCGGTTCTCAGCTCCGGCGCGCGCGATCTGAAACCCAGTGCGGTGCCCGCTCAGGACCTTTTCCGTAAGGCCATCGCTCCACTGCAGGATCTCGCCGAGGAACGACAGGTCACAGTGCACGTTCTCATCCCCAGTGGGTTCGAGTCCATCTCTTGCGAACCGGAAAGCACCGAAGCGGCCCTGCGGGCGGTGATCAAGAACGGCATCGAGTTCAGTCATCCGGGAGGAGACGTCAAGCTCGAGGTTCGTCGAGTCGTGCGTGGTGAGGAGCCCTGGCTGCATCTTCGTGTGGCCGACACCGGTCATGGGATCTCCGAAGAGGATCTTCCCCGAGTGTGTGAGGCTTTTTACCAGGGCGACGACTCGCGCGCAGGAAAACGCCACGGCATCGGCCTCGGTCTCGCGATTGCCAAGAGGGTGATGGAAAACCACGGCGGTTCGATCACCATCACCAGCAAGCCGACCGACGGCACCGAGGTCGTCATGGCGATCCCACAGACCGAAGGATGAGCTCAGATCAATCTCGATCCGGCGAGGCGCTTCCGACTTCGAGGCGGCCCGTTTTTCAACGCGCTGCCGCGAGAGGATGCCAGGCACGCCGATTCGAGGCGAATCGGGATGCCAGGCACCTCCGGTGAACACACCTTACTACTCGCCTGTCCCACCTTTTCGATCAGCCTGCAGTGACGGTCTCGCTGTCCGCCGCCGCCACAACCTCGCGGGCGGCTTCGGCGGCAAGGGCGAGGACCGATGCCGAGGCGATCTCAAGCATGGATTCACCGTCGTCGGGGATCGTTACTGGCCAGGTCGAGGTGGAGCGAAGACATTCGCGTCCGAGGTGGAGACAGGCGCCGAGTGGCGTCGGGTTTCGCGGATCCAAGACCTCGCGGAACACAGCCGGAAAATCTGCCAGATGGGCCAACCGCGATCCGACACGACGTGGGAGCTCCACCAACAGCGCTTTTCGCAGACCCTGATGCGGAACCGGCAGGGTTGTCAACACCCACAGAATCAAGTCGGTGGGAACCGCTGTGAGATGAGCTCCAAGCGATGCGGTCGCCGGATCGACGCCCAGGTGTGGAGCGGCCGCGGCGGCCGCCCGCGACCACGTGGAGACTCCCCGGCCGATGAAGTCGTCCAGGGGTCCGGCGTCCGGCCTGCGGAGGTGGTCGCAGCCCGTCATCTCTTCCCATAGATCGAGCGCCGCGGCGATCTCCTCGAGCGTGCCGAGGGTCTGCGGTCCCCAGTCGTCGCCGCTGTGGACGGTACAGGCGAGGACCATTTGGTTCCACACAGCGTGAGGAAGGCCGAAGAGGCAGACGGCTTCTCCACCGAGTACGTTTTTGGCCAAACCCTCGATCTGGCCGGATGGCAAGGGGATCAAACCCGGACCTGAAGTCAGCCACTGTGCCAGGGTGCCGACGATGTCCCGGACCAGGTCGTGGAGCTCGCTCATCCGTTCACCGTCCACCCGGTCACCTCCGGTGATCCCGTCGCGAGCCAATTCCCAAAACAGGCTCTCGAAGGCTTCTCCGGTGAACACCAGGTTCTTGGAACCCTCGTCGTCCTCGCGGATCTCGTCCTCGTCGGTGAGGCGGGCGGCCGCCAGCAATAGGTGGCTGGGCTCAACGTCGAGGCTGAGACCGAGGATATCGAGCACCACGTGATCGGGTTCGAAAACGAACTCCATTTGCTGGGAAACGAGGATTCGGCTGGTGATGGTCTCGGCCAACTCGGTGAGGCTCACGCGGAGGCCCTCCTCGGTTATGCCCCCTTCGGCGATCAGCAGATCGGTGAATAATGCGCGGCGAAGCATCGACACGGCGAGGATCCTGCGGAGGTCGTCGGTCGAGGCGAGGCGCCGATGAGCCAGCCAGGTGGCGAGGCGCTCCTTCGGTAGGGTGGAGGACGCAAAGCAGATCCGGCCTTCAGAGAAATCCAGGCGACGTTCACCACGAGCGTCCTTGAGCGTCAACCGACCGCTGACTCCACCCATCTGGAGCCACTGAAGAAGATCTCCGAAATGGAGACGGTCGAACGTTCCCTGGATCACACCTTAGTGTACCCCGCCACAATTGGAGTGATATTCGGTCGCCGATGCATCCATCCTACCTGCACTTCGCTTCCTCAACATACGAAGGGTATGTGTCGGTCGCGAAGCACAGGTAGGAAGGTGCCTCGGCGCCCTCGATATTTCACACCAATTATGGCGGGGCACACGAATATATCGAGGTACCATGTCCCGATGCGACTCCTCGTACTTTCGGCCCGCCCCGGGCTGCGCACAAACATCCGACTCTCGGAGGCCGGGTCCGAGTTGGGCGTGGAGGTTTCGGTGGTCGATGCCACCACCATTTCCGCTCTCCTGGAGAATAGCCGCCTGAGTCCGGTGGGCGACGGCGCGCTCGAGCCGGCGCCGGAGGTCGTTCTGGCGCGAGTGGGCAACTGGCGACCCGAGAGTCTGTTGGCGATTCTCGAGGCCATCCTCGATCGTGGCGCGACGACCCCCAATCCCCCCGCCGCAATCCGAATCGGGCGCGACCACTGGGCCACCGCGCGTTGCCTCGGTGCTGCCGGGTTGCCGACTCCATCCATGGTTGCCGGGGCGGACCCCGAGGCATTGTCGGCGATGGCGATCAACCACCTCGGTTTACCGGTCGTGGTCAAACAACGGCGCTCACGGATGGGTGTCGGGGTTATCCACTGCGCCACTCGTGACCACCTCGAAGCGGTGCTCGATTCGTTGTGGAGGTTGGGAGATGAGATCGTGGTCCAGCGCTA
>JAIVTZ010000271.1:0-5603 GCA_049188105.1 Deltaproteobacteria bacterium
CATGCTCCGTCGGGATCGTGAACCCAGAACGCGGCGCCGGCGGGGAGGTCGAATCGCTTCAGCCCGAGGCTGAGGCTGAGGGCCCCGGGCGAGGCGATCCGCAGACGCCACAGCCGCGAGCCGTCGCCGAGATCCTCCCAGGTGCCGCTGTTGGCGGGCGTGTATGCGACCTCGAGGTTTTTCGCGAAACGCGGCGCCACGGGCACGCCCGCACTCTCCCGTTCTTCATCCGCGGCGAGCAGCGCTTCGACGTCCACCCAGGGCATTTCCCGACGCTCGATCGTGTCGATGGACCGCACGCCCGGCAGCGCGCTTCGCGGCAGCTCCCCTCGACCCGCGGTTGAGACGGTCGGGATGCCGATGAGGACGACGGCGGCGAGGCAACGGACAAGGTTGTGGACCGTTAGGTTCATGCAGTGGCCTTTCAACTGGAAGGGCCTGCGCCCTCGTCTTGTCAACAATTGAAACCCGGTGGATCTTCCGGCCGGCGCCCCAACGTCAGTCGTCGATGGTGATCCGCTCCACCTTGACCGGGGTCAGCGGCCGGTCCTGGGAGGTCTTGGTGGACTCGATGGCCTGAACCACGTCCATGCCGTCGGTGATCCTGCCGAAGACCGGGTGCTTCGACTGCCCGGAGCTGAACCAATCGAGGAAGTTGTTGTTGGCGTTGTTAATGAAGAACTGTGAGCCGCCGCTGTTGGGGCTGCCGGTGTTGGCCATCGACAGGGTGCCCGGCTCGTTGGAGAACTTGGCGTTGTCGAGGTGCTCGTCGGCGATGGTGCCGTGCGGCGGACCGCCGGTGCCGGCGCGCGCACTCTCGGGATCCTTGGAGTGGGGGCAGCCGAACTGGATCATGAAGTTTTTGATCACGCGGTGGAAGTGCAGCCCGTCGTAGAAGCCGTCCTTCGCCAGCGCGACGAAGTTGCCGCCGGTGATCGGCAACTCCTCGAGGAAGATCTCCGCCTTGAAGGTGCCCATGGATGTTTCGAATATTGCGGTCGGGTTGGCCATGTTGTTATCTCCAGGTTGGTTCGGCGCACTCACGCCGTTGACACACGATATCATGCCGGCCGCTGGGCCGCCCTGATGCAAGATGCAAGATGCAAGGTGCAAGATACAAGATCCAAGATCCAAGATGCACACGCCCGGTCGCCCTCAACCTGCATCTTGCATCTTGCATCTTGTATCCTTCACCCAGGTGGTGGGGTGGAGGTTCGATGATCAAGCGACGAATCGCCTTGACTTTGGCAGTTATTTTGACGTCGGTGCCGATGTCGGCTTCGCCGGAGCCCGGTGCCGACAAGACCTTCATGTGGCGGGTCAAGGGCGGCGGCGCCACGGTGTATCTGCTGGGTTCGGTGCACGCCATGAAGGAGGATTCCTACCCTCTCCCGTCAGCCATGGAGACGGCGTTCGACTCGGTCGACACACTGGTCTTCGAGGTCGATCTCGACGATCTGGACTCGGCGGCGATCCAGATGCTGGCCGCCGGGACGTTGGATGGAGAAGAAACGCTCGAGGCGGTCGTTGGGCCGGCAACTTGGTCCGCGCTCATGGTCCAGGTGGAGAAGACCGATATCCCGGCGGCGATGTTCCGGAGGATGAAACCGTGGATGGCGGCGTTGACGATAACGGCTCTGGCGATGACCGATGCGGGTTATCAGCCTTCGGCGGGAGTGGATGCATATTTCTCGCGGCGTGCGGAGGAATCCGGCAAGGAGCGCATCGCCCTCGAGACGGTGGAGTTTCAGGTCAGCCTCTTTGCGGATCTCACGGCAGAGCAGAGCCTGGCGTTTCTCCGCTACACCCTGGTTGACCTGGAGACCGTCATCCCCGAGCTCGACGAGCTGTCGGCGCACTGGCGGGCCGGGAGGGTGGAAGCCGTCGAGGCGTTGATGGCCGAGGGGTTCGACGAGTTCCCCGAGCTCCTCGAGAAGATGGTCACCGACCGCAACCTGGCCTGGATGCCGCCGATCGAGGAGCTGCTGGCGGGGGATAGCGACACGATGGTGGTGGTCGGCTCGCTGCACCTGGTGGGCGAGGATGGGCTGGTCAATCTGCTGCGACAACGCGGATACACGGTAGAACAGGAGTAACGGAAACCTGAAGGCGAAAATGAATGCGCCAATCAGATCTCCATCGAGACGATCGAGAAGCTCCGAAGGAGCGACAGATCCATAGCCTGGGGCGTCAGCCCCAGGAATCGCGACACGGGCAATAATTCCCCAGCCCTGAAGGGGCGGCAGATTCTCGTCTGCGGCGTGAGCCGAAGACGTCAGCGTCACATTGTCTGTCGCCGCGTCGCGGCTTTCCATTATTCAATTCGATTCGAACCTGGGGCTGACGCCCCAGGCTACGAGTGTTTCACCGCTTCGCGGGCTGGCACACGCAATTCGGGCATACCAGCCGCGACTGAGTTGAGGGATGACAATGGGGCCGCCGCATTCTCAACGTTCAAACGTTTAACGTTCAAACGTTTAACGTCCTATACTCCTGCCATGGCGTCGGGCAGGATGATTGACATGAGGGTGAACGACCGGCCCAATCCGATCGCCCGCTTCGGCCGCTTCGTGCGGCGGGGATGGCGTCGGGTGCGGCGGCGGTGGTGCGTGGCGCAGGTTCGCTTCATCTTCTCGGACGCCTACTCAGGGACCGTCGAGGGCATACCCCTCGACCCGATGCGCGGGTGGAAGATCCTCGGATTCCTGGTCGATGAGGGTTTGCTCGATCGGGACGATATCTCGGTGCCGAGACCGCCTGCGCTGCGCAGCCTGCTCCGGGTTCACGACGCGGATTACCTCGATGCCGTCGGCCATGACCCCGAGGTGACCGAACGGATCTTCGGCGAGAAAATCAGCGACGCCGAGGTTGAGCAGGTCGTCCGCGTGGAGCGCACGGCGGTCGGCGGCACGATCATGGCCACCCGGCTCGCCCTCCAGGGGCGCTCGGTGGCCATCAACCTTGGCGGCGGCTATCACCACGCCTCCCGTGACAGCGGGGCGGGATTCTGCATCTTCAACGATGTCGCGGTGGCCATCGCGCGGCTGCGGGCGAAGGGATTCAAGGAACCGGTTCTGGTGATCGACCTCGACATCCACGACGGTGACGGCACCCGCGCCATTTTCGCTCACGATGCCACGGTCCACACCTACTCGGTGCACAACGAGCACTGGGGCGACACCGAGGCCGAGGCGTCGACCTCGATCGCCCTCGGCGCCGACGTCGGTGATGAGGTCTACCTGGGAACCTTGCTGAAGACGCTTCCGGACGTGATGATGAAGGTCAGGCCAGGGCTGGTAATCTATGTCGCCGGCACCGACCCGGCGGCCGACGACACCCTCGGCAATTGGAAGATCACGGCCGACGGTATGATGCGCCGCGATCGGTTGGTGTTCGAGCTACTGCGACGGGCGCGGCGCCGGGTCCCGGTCGCGATCGTGCTTGGCGGCGGATATGGAACCGGAAGCTGGCGATACAGCGCACACCTTTTTTCGTGGCTGATCAGCGGCAAGGTGGCGAAGACGCCGGACAACGCCGAGATGATTCTGCGCCGCTTCCGCCGGATTCGCTCGCAGCTCGAGCCGTCCGACCTGACCGCGGAACCGAGCGGTTTCGGGTGGCGGTTGTCGGAGGAAGATCTCATCGGCGTCATGCCCGATGCGCCGAAGCGGACCCGTTTTCTCTCCCACTTCTCGCAGCACGGCGTGGAGCTGCTGTTGGAGCGGCTCGGTCTCCTCGACCAGCTCCGATTGCGTGGCTTCCGCCATCCGACGGTCGAGGTGGACCTGACGGGCGGCGTCGGCGACACCTTGCGGATCTACTCGGATCCCGACCGCCGCGAGCTGCTGGTAGACCTGCGGGTCAACCGAAGCACGAGGTTGGTGAGCGGCTCCGAAGTGTTGGTGATCGAGTGGCTGTTGCTGCAAAATCCGCGCGCAGAATTCGGACCCTACCGGAGGCCGCTCCCCGACCAGAAGAACCCCGGGCTCGGGCTCCTCAAAGAGGTCTTCGGCTGGCTGATCGTGGTAGCCGAGGTGCTCGAGCTCGACGGGATCTACTACGTGCCGTCGAGCTACCATGTGGCGATACAGAGCCGGCGGCAGGTGCGCTTCCTCGAGCCGGAAGACGAGGCCATGATCCAAGCTCTCGAGGGGCTGTTCTCCGGCATGACGCTGGCCGAGGCGAGCAACCTGATCGCCGACGGCCGGGTGGTTGACGCCGCAACCTCCAAGGTCCTCGAATGGCAGGGCTATCCCATGGTGCTTCCGGTCTCAGAGGCCCTCCGTGAACGAGTCACCGGCGGGGAGTACGAGGCGCGGGTCGTGGAGGCGAAATCGAAGCTCGATCTGGTCGTATCCGATCCCGTGGGATAATTCTCGGGGGGGGTGAACTTTGGCGCAAAGTGAATTCAGGCACGCGCTGGTGATCGGCGCCTCGTCGGGGATCGGCGAGGCCCTGGCTCGCCGACTGGCTGCAGAGGGCACACGGGTCGCTCTCGTCGGGCGGCGCGAGCCCGAGTTGCGGCGTTTGATGGGCGAGATCAACTCGGCGGCAGGGGAGGATCGTGCCGCCGCCATCGCCCACGATGTCCGGGCTACCGCCGAGATTCCGGAACTCGTGCAGGGAATCGCGAGGGTCCTCGGCGGACTCGACCTGGTGATCTACGCTGCCGGGGTGATGCCTGAGGTTGCCGAGGACGAGTACTCGACCGCCAAGGACCGGGAGATGATCGACGTCAACCTCGTGGGTGCGGTGGCGTGGCTCAACCCGGTGGCCGAACGCATGGCGCGCCTCGGCCGTGGCACCATCATCGGCATCGGTTCGGTGGCCGGGGACCGTGGTCGGTCGGGGAATCCCGTCTACTGCACGTCCAAGGCCGGGCTCCACGCCTACCTCGAGGCCATCCGCAACCGGGTCGCGCGCGACGGCGTCAGGGTCGTGACCATCAAACCGGGATTTGTCGATACGGCCATGACCCGAGGACTGGACGGCCTCTTCTGGTTGATTTCGGCTGACCGTGCGGCCGAGATCATCCTCCGCAAGACCGAGCGTGGTGTGACAGCGGCTTATGTGCCGGCGCGCTGGCGCTGGGTCATGTTGGTGATTCGCTCGATCCCGTCGTTCATCTTCCGCAGGTTGAAGGTGTGACGGTGCTTGCCGGAGACCGGGTAAGTTGGGTCGAAGGCTGGGGTATGGCGGTCGGCGCCGCCGGTTACCTCTATCGCCCTCGAAGTCTCGGACAGATCATCGAGGTCCTGGATTCAGCCCGGTCTGCCGGTGTACCGATTGTCGCCCGTGGCGCGGGGTGCAGCTATGGCGACGCCGCCATCATGCCCGAAGGGGTGGTTCTCGATTTTTCGCAGATGCGTCGAGTACTGGCCTGGGACCCAGCGAGCGGTATCGTCGACGTCGAGCCGGGTGTGACGGTGGAACAACTCTGGCGCCAAACCCTCGCCGACGGTTGGTGGCCGCCCATCGTGACCGGCACCATGGAACCAACCCTCGGTGGTTGTCTTGCCATGAACGTCCACGGCAAGAACAACTGGGTTCGCGGGACCATGGGCGATCACTGTCTCGAGCTTGATCTCTTGACCCCGGAAGGT
>JAIVTZ010000272.1:0-5599 GCA_049188105.1 Deltaproteobacteria bacterium
CTTGTTCTCCATCTCGGTGATCACCCTCTCAAGGTCGGCCGAGGCTTTGCGGACCCGCAGCCGCACGAGACCCAGCGATGAACGTTCATCAAAGATCACCACCAGGATCAGCCGTTGGCCCACGATCGAGATGTGGATGTTGTCCTTGCGCCCCTCATGGAAGAGGATCGAAAATTCCTTTTCGCCGATGAGCTTGGCAAGACCGTCTGTTGCGGCCACGTTGCCCGCGGTGAGCGAGGCAAGGGAGGTGGTGTCGATAGAATCGACGTCGCCGGCGTCCGCGATTTGCTGGCCGTTCTTGTCGACCAGGAACACAATCTTGGCGCTAGCGTCCATCCGCAAGGTGTTGAGGAGTAGCTTGATGGCCTGGAACTCCTCTTCGTACATGACCAGTGTGTTATTCAACGCCTCAGACTCCCCAACAGCCTCAATTTATAGCACATCCGCCCTCTAGAGGCCAATCGGCCCGGCCCGGACCAACCTCCCGTGGGGACCGATAACTGCCTTTATTGTCCGATAAATAGCTCTTAGATCTGGCGCCGGAGCTTGAGCGCCTGGGTCAGGGTCACGCGATCGACCGCCGCCACCTCCCCACCCACCGGAATTCCCGACGCCGGACGGCTGACTCGCACTCCGAGCGGTTGCAGACGACGGGCGATAAAGAGCGCCGTAGTTTCGCCCTCGACTGTGGGGTCGGTTGCGAGAATGACCTCAGTCACGCCGCCCGCCCGGCACCGCTCCTCGAGACGAGCGATGGTCAGATCGTCGGGTCCGACTCCGTGAAGGGGTGACAGATGGCCGAGGAGGGCGTGGTAGAGGCCGCGATAGTCGCCGGTCGCTTCAACCGCCCAGGCTGTCGTCGGTTCCTCCACGACGAGGATGGTTCCACGGTCGCGACTCGGATCCTCGCAGACAGCGCAGGGGTCGGTTTCGGTGAGAAGACAGCACTCGGAGCACAAGCCCACCGCCTCGCGCAATCCGGCGAGCACTGCCGCAAAGGCGTCCAGCTCGCTCGGGTCGATGGTCAGAAGATGCTCCGCCAGACGCAGCGCAGTCCGAGGGCCGACCCCGGGGAGGCGCTCGAGGTGCTGCAATAGGTTGCGTACGGCGGGCGGCCGCAAGTCCATCAGTCGCCGCCGTCCGGACGCACCGCCACCACATCTCCCCCCAGAATCCGAGTGGCGAGGATCACCCCCGGATCGGAGCGGACCTTCTCCTCCAGGGAGGCACGCTCGACGTCGCCGGAGGGGGGCTCGGCGATGTCATCGTCAACGGCGTCCTCGGTCGGACCGCTGAGGTCTGGTGCAGGTGACGGCGATGCCTTCGCCGTACCGCCACCGCCCGGGGCCGAGCTCGGTCCGGCTTCGGAGGCGCCGCCAGCCGCCGGCGGCGGCATCTTTGCGGGACCTGATACGGCGCCCGGGGTCGGCGGGAGATCGCCCGGCCCGGCAAGCCAGTCCTCGATGGTGCGCACCGCCGGCCATCGGGCAAGTCGCAACGACGCCACCTCGAGCGCCAGCTCGCGGTTTCCGGCCTCCCGCAGGAGCCTCTCCTGCTCGAGCCACACACCGAGCATGCGGCTCAGGGGATCTGCCCCATGGGCATCGGCAATCGGCTGCAGGACGGCACGGTGGGAGTCCGAAAGCGAGGATTCGAGGTCGGGGTCGACCGCGAGATACAGGGTGGTGCGGAGCACACGGCCGATTTCCCGATACAGCACCGACGCGTCCTGGCCTCCGGCGAGCTGGTCGCGCAACGATGACAGGCCTTCGGCAATGCGCCCCGAGGCGAGAGCGTCCACGAGCTTCGAGGTGCTTTCCATCGGGGGCACACCCAGCACCGTTGCTACCGCCCGATCGTCGACCTCGTCCGCGGCGAAAGCGCGCAGCTGATCAAGGAGCGACAGCGCATCGCGCACGCTGCCCTCCGCCGCGCCGGCAATCGCAGCCGCAGCCGACGGCGCCAGCGTGAAGCCCTCGGTGGATGCGATCTCCGACAGCCGACCGCGGATGACCTCCGCGCCTACCGGCCGAAACTCGAGCTGCTGGCAGCGCGAGAGGATGGTCGCGGGGACTTTGAGGCGTTCGGTTGTGGCAAAGATCCAGAGAATGTACGGGGGCGGCTCCTCGATGGTCTTGAGCAGCGCGTTGAACGCCGATTTCGAGAGCATGTGAACTTCGTCCACGATGATGACCCTGAACCGGTCCCGCGTTGGGTGGTAACGGATCAACTCCTGGAGCTCCCGAACGTCATCGACGCCGGTGTTGGTGGCGGCGTCCATCTCGATTACGTCGATGCTCGAGCCGTCGGTGACCTCTCGACAAGAATCGCACTCTCCGCATGGTTCAGCCGTCGGCCCGTCGGAGCAGTTGACGGCCTTGGCGAGCAGCCGCGCGGCGGTGGTCTTGCCGACGCCCCGCAAACCGGAGAACAGATAGGCTTGGCCGAAAGTGCCGGCGCGAAGGGCGTTGGTCAGCGTCTGCACCACCGCCTCCTGGCCGAGCAGGTCGGCAAATCGCTGTGGCCGCCACGTGCGGGCGAGTACTTGATAGGTCATCCGGGTATCTTAGCCGGAAATTAGGAATTCGGAATTCGGAATTCGGAATTCCCTCCCATCCACCCTCAAGTCGACAGGACGATTGTGGGCGGCGCCCGTGCCCACGACCGTGAGGCGTGAGGATGTGCGCCGGAACACACAATCGCCCGCTATCCACGTCACGCCATTAACCAAATCCAATCGACCGCGTAACAATCAGGGGTGGACCCGGCATAGCCATGGGTGCGTGTTGTGCGGGGAATCTGTTATGGTGCAGACCGGTTTGTATTGTTGAGTGGACCAAGGAGGTCTGTCATGCTCGCTCGGAAAGTTGCACTCGTCTACGTCACCTTGGTGCTCGCCACCTCGGCCGTGCTTGCCATCGCGCCCGGCGACGATCTCCTGATCGCGGGAGCGGCACGAACCAATAAATGGCACTCTGATCTCTATATCAACAACGCCGGCACGACCACGGTTTCGGTGGATGTTCTCTGGTTGGTACGAGATCAGGCCAACCCGAACCCCGAATCGCGCACCTTCAGCATCGGTCCGGACGTAACGCTCATCCTGGACGATGTGATTTTTAACGATTTCGGAAAGCAAGTTGCTGAGGGCGCTTTCCGCATTACTGCGACGGGAGGCGAGGTCACCGCCAACCTCCTGGTTTTTGCGGGCTTCGACGACCCGGACGGCGGCACGTTCGGCTCCGGCTTCGAGGCAATCCCGGCATCCGCCGCCACGGGGTCGGGTGAGTCCACAACCCTCATGGGTCTCGTCTCGACCAGCGCCTTTTACACCAACATCTTCGCCCTCGCCGGCGCCGATGGCGTCACCATGGACCTCGATCTCCTCGATCCCGCCGGGAATGTGGACGCCACCGCAAGCATCACCCTGGAAGCCTATGAGCCGTGGCTGTCACCCCGAACCGATCTCTGGAATGTCAGTACATATGAAAACGGCACCTTGCTGGCACGGGTCTCCGCCGGCTCGGCAGTGATCCTCGGTTCAAAGATCGATGAGAATAGCCTGGACCCCACCACCCTCGAAACTGCCTTCGGCGGTGGCGCAGGCTCGGCCGACGGCACCTACCAGTTCGCCATCTACGACAGCCTCGCCTTCGCGTCAGGCGGCAATCTGGTGATTGACGACGACATCGTCGAGGCCATCAACGGCACCTACATCAACTTCGACAAGGTGGACGGCGGTGGCGTCCCCGAGTGCACCCTGATCTTTCTCTGGGGCCTCGGTCTGAGCCCGACCGCAGTCGCGGACTTCTCCTCCGGCGTCGAGTTCACCGATACCTATCCGGACGGCGGGGACATGACGTGGACGGTGGTGTTCTCCCTCGATCACAACCTCGGCTTCTCCGGCACCATCGACGCCGTCGGCGCCGACTTCACGGGCGACGACACCGGCTGCAACGGCACCTTCCCGAGGCTCACTTTCGAGGGCGGCAAGAGCAACTGAGCTGCAGCGTATTCAGACAACGGGCCGCCCTGAGGGGCGGCCCGTTCGTCGTTCATCCGGTGGCGATCAGAACCGATCGGCGTACTCGCTGATGCCGGGAATCAGGAAACGCTCTCCTTTGAGTCCCTTGACGATGCAGAGTATGTGGACGACCAGTATCGCCAGCATGAGGACCGGCCACAGCAGACCGAAGATGCAGCCAAGCCCACCGCTGACGGCGCCGAGAACGCCGCCGATCACCATCAGACCGATCATCACCGCCACCTCGACCACGGCCAGCACGAGCCCGTGCTTGGCGTGCCACTGGACCTCCTTGTCGTCCTTATCGACGAGCAACGGGATCAGCGCCAGCAAGCCGAGGTAGGAGAGCACGATCATGATGCTGCGGTTGTCGGAGACGATCTCCGTCGGCGGGGTCTCTTGTGGTGGCGGCGGCGGTTCGGCGGCCGGCGGAGTCTGCGGCGGCGGGGCGTTGTCATTCGGAACCTGTGGGGTGTCTTCCATGATGTTGTCTCCCTTCCTCACACACAATCTGTTGCAGGTAATCGCGTTCTGTGTGCACATTCTACCTGAAACCGGGCTGCGGAGAAAAGAGAATCGCGGTTCGCGGGTGAAGACAAGCGTGGTAGCCCGTACGGGATTCGAACCCGTGTTACCGGCGTGAGAGGCCGGCGTCCTAGACCCCTAGACGAACGGGCCACGCGGAGTGGGAAAATACCACACGCGATATTGCCGTGCAAGCCCGTCTCATCTGTCACCTGAGATGAGCGATTCTACCGGTTGAGATGGGCCAAGCTCCTGATGCAGATCGCCGGTGAGAATCATTCATCTTAGGTGGTATACTGCCGGGCCATTCTGGATGTGGAGGACACCCATGAGCATCAAGGTTGCAATCAACGGTTTCGGACGAATCGGTCGGCTGGTGGCTCGCCATCTCAGGGCGCGTGATGGCTTCGACCTGGTCGCGGTGAACGACCTCACCTCTCCTGACATGCTGGGCTACCTCTTCGCCCACGACTCGGTGCACGGTCCATATCGCGGCACGGTGGAGGTGGACGGCTCGGATCTGATCATCGACGGCGACCGCATGCAGGTGCTCGCAGAACGCGATCCCGCCGCGCTTCCGTGGAGCGATCTCGGCGTCGACTATGTCTTCGAGGCCACCGGTCTGTTCCGGAGCCGCGACAAGGCCGCCGCGCACCTCGATGCCGGGGCCAAGAGAGTGGTCATCACGGCCCCCGGGCAGGATGTCGACGAGACCTTTGTGATGGGGGTCAACAACGAGCTGTACGACCCGGCGAAGCACTTTGTGATTTCCAATGCGTCGTGCACCACCAACTGCCTGGCGCCGATGGCGAAGGTCCTCGATGAGACCGTCGGCATCAAGCACGGCTGGCTCACCACCACCCATGCCTACACCCTCGACCAGAGCCTCCTCGACACCCAGCACCCCAAGGACATGCGGCGCGCACGCGCCGCCGCGATCAACATCATCCCCAGCTCGACCGGCGCCGCCAAGGCGATCGGCCTCGTCTACCCATCCCTCGCGGGCAAGCTGCACGGCGCCGCCATGCGCGTACCGGTCGCCGACGGGTC
>JAIVTZ010000273.1:0-5585 GCA_049188105.1 Deltaproteobacteria bacterium
GCATCGAGGATCTGCTCCACCGTCTTGCCCCGGCGAAGATCATCGAGCACTCGGGGAGTTCCGACCAACCACGTCAGCGCCGCACCGTCTTTCCTCCACTCGAAGCCGGCCCGGCTCTGAAGCGCCGCGAGCAGGGTCACTCCGAGCCGGTAGGGTTGGGCCGTCGCCGGGTCGGTGACCCGGATGGCCATCCCGTGGCACTCCTCATCGAGGTATATGGGTTCGGGTTGTACCGGAGAGGCGGACGGTGTGAATGTCGCCGGCGCGAGCTCGAACCCGGGCGCCGACACCTGAAGCTTCGGCGATCGAAGCCAGGGAGCTCCGAAGACCAGGAAAGGGCTCGCCGTGCCCCGGCCCTCGGAGACGTTGGTGGCCGACATCAGGGCGATCCCCGGGTAGGCGAGGGCGGCGTCGGGGCTGCGGAGGTTCGGCGACGGCGGCACCCAGGGGAGACCGGTGTCCGTCCAGGTCATGCCGCGTTTCCACCCCTTCATCGGAACCACCGACAAACGCGCCGGCTTCTCCAGACCCTGATTGACGAAACGAGCCATCTCGCCCAGGGTGAGCCCGTGCACCAGGGGTCCCGGCGCCAGGTTGACGAAGGCCTCGGGAACGACGTCGCGAGGCGCGCTCATGGGCCCCTCGATCCGCTCCCCTCCGAGAGGATTGGGTCGGTCGAGGACCACGAACTCCAACCCGGCCTCGGCCGCCGCTTCCAGACAGAGGATCATCGTGCTGACGTAGGTGTAGAACCGTACGCCGGCGCCCTGGAGGTCGAAGACCAGGGCATCCAGGCCTTCCAAGTCCTCCGGTTTCGGTTTCCTGTGCTCACCATAAAGGCTGACCACCGGCAGGCCGCTGACCGGGTCCCTGCCGCTTTTCACCTTTTCACCATCCGCCGCCCGGCTTCTGAGACCGTGCTCCGGGGTCAGGAGGCGCACGACCTCGAGCTTTGCGTCGCGCAGCACGTCGATGGCGTGGCGGCCGTCCGATGTGACCGAGGCGGCGTGGACGATGAGCCCCAGTCGTTTGCCCCGGAGCCCGTGATCCTCACCGGCCGCAACACGATCCAGCCCGACCTCGACGGCCGGTTCGGGAGCAACGGCGGGGAGCTCGCGGTATTCGTCGACCAAGGCGTTCACGACGGCATCCGCGACCGCCGGTCTGGCCTCGCGGATGAGCTGGTTCTCCCGCGTCGGATGCACCCGATTGGTGAGCAGGATGACGAAGAGCTCGCGCTCCGGATCCACCCAGATCGAGGTGCCGGTGAAACCGGTGTGACCGAACGAGTCAGGGGAGAAGAGGGAGCCGGCCGTGGAGTGTTCCGGCGATTTCGTATCCCAGCCCAGGGCCCGGGTGGAGTCGGCCACGCCGCCGGCACGGCGGGTAAAGAGCTCCACCGTTCCCCGAGAGACGATCCGGTGATGCTCGAGGACACCGCCGTTGAGCAGCATCTGGACGAAACGCGCGAGATCACCCGCGGTCGAGAAGAGCCCGGCATGGGGAGCGATCCCCCCGAGAGCGAAGGCGTTTTCGTCGTGGACCTCGCCGCGAACCACGCGACCCCGCCAGGCATCGAGCTCGGTGGGGGCGATTCGCGGCAGAAGATCCTCGCCAGGTCGATAGAGCGTATCGGTCATCGCCAGGGGCTCGAACACCCTCTCTCGCACGAACTCGTCCAACGGCCGGCCGGCGACCCGGGACAATATCTCGCCGAGGAGGATGATGCCGAGGTCGCTGTATTTGTATTCAGTACCCGGCTCGTACACCAGCTCCATCGCCTGGATGCGCCGAAGATATTCCTCCGGACCTTGGATCTCCTCATAGAGCGGCGCCCACCAGTCGATGCCGGAGGTATGGGTGAGCAGGTGGCGGACGGTGACTGAATCCTTGCCCGGCCCCGCAAACAGCGGCAGGAAGTCCTGCACCTTCTTGTCGAGATCGAGGCGCCCCTCGTCCACCAGGATCATCGCCATGGTCGTCGTGGCGATCACCTTGGTCAAACTGGCCAAATCGTAGATCGTCGTTACTTCGACCGCCGGTGCGTCCTCATCGTAGGAAAAGCGACCGAAGGGATGCAGGTGCACGAGGGCTCCCCGATATCCAACGGCCAGAACACCACCGGGAAAGGCGCCCTCCTCGACGAACTGGTCGATCACACGGTCCACCTCGTCCATGCCTCCCGGCCGAAATCCGACATTCTCCGGGGCAGCCGTGCGCAGGGTCATGGCGCGCCTCGGAATCTCGAAGCCCTGACCGTAGGGATGATCCTCGGAGAGAGTCACCGGCAATCGGCCCCGAACATCGATCTCGCCGAAGAGTGCTGAGACCGCCGCCCGGCGGCTCGTCTGGGAGAACCCGAAGGTACAGAGGTAGGCGGGGACCTCGGGAAGCTCGGCCAGGAGATAGGGGCTGCCGAAACTGGCGACGATCATGGGCACGTCGGTTTCCGCCAGCCGTTCCAGGAGCCGGACCAGGCTCTCGGAGATCGTCTCCCGATAGAACGAGGCCGATACCAGGATGTGGGTGAAATCCTCCACGCCTTCCAGGATCTCGTCTGCCCTCTCTTCCAGGACCTCGTCGCCCAGCAAAATGGTCTCGACGTCGATCCGCCGAGCTCTGAACTCACCAGCCGGGAAGCCGGAATCATCCGGCATGACGACATGCAGGATCCGGAGAGGCTCTTCGGCCGCGAGCGGTAGGAGACCCCCGTCGTTGCGGACCACGGTGATGGACGCCTCCGCAATCTCCCTCGCCCGTTGGATGTCCTCCGGCCGGCCGACCTCGAGAGCTCCGGCCTCCAGGTCGACCAGACGATCGACGTTGAGACCCAATCGGGCCTTGGTCTCCAGGATGAGTCGCACCGATCGGTCGATCCGCTCCTCCTCGAGCTGACCCTCCTCGACGCCCCGAACCAGCGATTGAATGGCCACCCGGAGGTCGGGAGGCATCAGGATCACATCGGCGCCGGCTCGAACCGCGTCCACCGTGGCCTCTCCGATCCAGGCCAAGCCCACGCCCTCCATTTCCATGGCATCGGTCACGATGAGGCCCCGAAAACCCATCTCGTCGCGGAGGATCTCGCCGTTGAGGGAGGCGGAGAGCGTCGCGGGACGACCGGATGGATCGAGGGCCGGTACCGCCACATGGCCTACCATGACCGAGTCCACCCCCGCGGCTATCGCCTCTCGGAAGGGAGGCCATTCCACCGTCTCCAGGTGGTCACGATCGACACCGATGACCGGCAGATCCAAGTGGCTGTCGACGGCGGTATCGCCGTGCCCCGGAAAGTGTTTGGCCGAAGTCAGCAGACCGCCGCTGCGGGCGCCCCGGATGAATGCGGCACCCAGCCGGGCGACCAGCTCCGGATCTTCCCCGAACGACCGAATGTTGATCACCGGGTTGTCCGGGTTGTTGTTGACATCCACCACCGGAGCGAAGGCCCAGTGGATTCCCAGCGCCCGTCCCTCCCGGGCCGTTACCTCTCCAAGAAAGCGGGCCGCCTCCTCGGAGCGCGTGGCGCCCACGGCCATCGCATAGGGCAGATCAACGGTTCCCCTTCGGACACGGAAGGCCAGGCTGCGCTCCATATCCATCGCCACCAGCAGCGGGATCCGAGCCTCGGTCTGGAGCTCGTTGAGCAGACGAGGGATGGTCCCCTCCTCCGACCGCATCAGAACCAGCCCTCCCACACCCTGGTCCCGAATGGCCTCGACGAGCTCGAGGGCGGTCTCCGACCGCGGGTTCCGGGGGTAGCCGGTCTCCGCGATCATCATCATCTGGGCCGCCTTCTCTTCGAGGCTCATTCCGGCCAGGGTCGTGCTCACCCAGCGCTCTTCCGCCGGCGACAGCTCCGACCCCTGGGCCTCCTGCCCGAGGCCGGCTACGGTTGCGATGAGGACGACCAACCCGAGGGTGACGACACGAGAATAATTCTGAAGGTGGGCTGAAGCCCACCCTACCCATCCGCTCGAGCTGTGGGTCCGACCTAGAGGCCCGGCCGAAAACCCCGTCACGGCTGCAAATCGCGAATGAGGCACAATCTGCGCCGCCGTAAGTCCTTGAAGTAGAATGACTACGTCTGCGGCCTTCCGGCGGCACAGCTCGTACCTCCTCACGATTTTCGCTGCGAGAGGGGTTTCCGGCCGGATCTCTAATCTGCCATTTTTTTGGAATTATCTGCCATTTTTTTGGCGAAAAAAGAAATGGCGTCTCTATTTTTTCTCCTATTCCACCGTAACTGATTCTCATAAAATGATTTAGTGAGGTTTCATGACGTGGCACGGCGATTGCATTATCGTTCGCCAGGAGCAGTTCATGAAAAACCGGTTCTTTAGCCTGATTGCCATCACAGCGCTCTTTGCTGTGACGGCGTGTTCGACTACGAACGAGACCACCACGGCGGACGGTAACCAGCACCAGAACGTGACCTTCGCTCCGGAGAGCATGATCGTCCAGGCATCCGACATGGAGACCGCGGCTGCCGCGGTGCATTCGGTGGGCGGCGAGATCACCCACTCGCTCGCCATCATCCGCGGGGTGGGCGCCCTGCTGACTCCCCCACAGGTGGCGGCGCTCGAGGCGATGGAAGGCATCAGGCTCAGCGAGGATCGACGGGTGGAGGCCTCGACGGTGGCTGGTGTTGTCGGCGGATACCGCCTCGATGTCCACGACAAGAAAGTGAAATGGGAGCTCACCAACAACGGAAAACGCGATGTCCGGATCGAACGGATAACGATGACCTGGCACGCGTCGGCGGGAAAGCTGAAGAAGATCAAGCTCGATAAAAAGGAAATCCTCAAAATAGACGCCCCACCGCCGGTCGTGGAAATCAACGAAGGGTGGCGCGGAAAGGGGAAAGATCGCGAAATCAAAAAGCGCAAACACGCTGACCTCGAGTTCGAGTTCAGCAAAAAGGTGGAGACGGGCCTGCTCACTATCGAGGTCGGCTTCGACAACGGAGAGCTTCTGGCCTCGAGCTGGCAGATCGACGGATTGGGCAGCGACGAGCCTCAGGCATACTTCACACAGGCCATTGGAGCCGACCGCCTGCACGACCAGGGCATCACCGGCTACGGCGTGACCGTCGCCATCTTGGACACAGGCGTCTGGGACATCGACCCCTTGACTCGGAACAGTTTTGGGGCTGACCGCATTGTCGCTGCCTACAACTCGATCAAAAACAAGGAGGGCATGCGCAATGTCAAGGACGGCAGCGGCCACGGTTCCCACGTGTCGAGCATTGCCGTCAACTCCGAGCGGGGAAGCACCGGTAAGTTCAACGGCGTCGCACCCGACGCCGACCTCGTCGTCGTGCAGTCTTTCGACAAAAAGGGTCGCGGCTCCTACCTCGACGTCATCCGCGGCATCGACTGGGTGGTTGCGCACAAGGATGAGTACAACATCCGGGTGTTGAACTGCTCGTTCTCGGCAGAGCCGCAGTCGCACTACTGGGACGATCCGGTCAACCAGGCGGTCATGGCGGCGTGGAAGGCCGGCATCGTGGTCGTGACATCGGCCGGCAACAAGGGTCCTGACCCGATGACCGTGGGCGTGCCGGGCAATTGCCCGTACGTGATCACGGT
>JAIVTZ010000274.1:0-5580 GCA_049188105.1 Deltaproteobacteria bacterium
CGCCGCCTCCTCCAACGAGGCGGTCGGATCCCGGCCGTGATGAAGCTCGAAGTCCCCGCGCATCCAGTACAGCTTCGACCGGAGATTGGCCGGCCGCGGATCTCCGGGTCGGGCGATGTCGGCAGCATCGGTCGTTTCCAGCGCCTCGGCGAAGAGATCCTCGCGCAACGTCCCGTTCTCCTGCTCGAGGTTGAAGAGCCGGACCAATCGCGCCGCCTCGCCCCGGTAGAGATCGGCGTCGCTCCGCCCGATCTCGAGCGCCCGGGAATAGACCTCACCGGCCGCAAGGTAATCGGCGCGGGAGGCCTCGATCTGTCCGTGTTCCTCCAGATCTTTCCCCCGCGACACCAGGATTTCAGCCTCCAGGCGCATGGACTCGTAACGCCACGGATGGCGTTCATAAGAACTCCGCGCCTCCTCCAGCGCGTCCTCGAACCGACCCTCGAGCAACGCCAGCATGGCGCCGTGGTGAAGTTCGGCCTCCTCGGAGACCACATGACCACGGCCCAGGAAATCGAGGGCCGGCTGCCGAAGAGTCTCGTCGAGCTCCTGTTTCCGTGCCGCCCTGAGCTCGGAATTTCGGATTCGTTCCGCCGCGTCGGCCGCCTCGAGATACATCTCGCCGAGCGCGTGACCGAGGGCGCCGGCGAGCTCCGGCGATCGATAGCCTGAGTCCCAGGCCGTCTGCAGTCTGTTGCGCGCGTTCTCCGGCTCCCCCAAGAACAGATGTCCGGCACCGAGCGCGTAGGCGCCGGGGCCGACGCCCACATTGCCCATCTCGAGAATCGATTCCTCGATCGTCGCCATGCGCCTGCGGATCATCTCCTCGGTCGGCGCCACGTCGTGGAGGGGGAGCATGTGAACGTGGCGGAGCACGCCTTCGATGCGTTCCAGCTCCTGTCCAAACCGCTGGGCCGCCGCCTGCTGGCGCCGAGCGTGAAAGTGCTGACCGACGAGCGCCGCGCTGAGGGTGAGCACAATTGCGACGGCCACCCCCACGACCGCGGTCAGCGCCCGGTGCTTGCGCATGAACTTGCCGAGACGGTAGACGCGGCTCGCCGGTCGCGCGGCAATCGGCTCGCCATCGAGATAGTGCTGGAGATCTTCGGCAAGAGCACGCGCACTCGCATAACGCCGCTGTGGGTCTTTTTCGAGACAGGTCGAGACGATGGTTTCGAGGTCTGCGGGAACCCGCCCGTCGAGCTCGCGCAGGGGTCTCGGTTCGTCGGAGACCACCTTCACCAGGGTTTCGATCCGCGTCGTGCCGGAAAACGGCGCTTCACCCGCGATCAGGTCATACAGCGTCGCACCGATCCCGTACACGTCGACCCTTCGGTCGATCAACCCGGGATCTCCCTGGACCTGCTCGGGCGCCATGTAGGCCGGTGTGCCGACGACCATTCCCGTCAGCGTCATGCCGGGGGATCCGACCTCGCGCGCGATCCCGAAATCGAGAACATAGGCGTGCAGACCTCCGCCGTCCCTGTTCTCGACCATGATGTTGCCGGGTTTTATATCGCGGTGAATCACCCCCATCGAATGGGCGGCCTGGACCGCCTCCGCGACCTGCTCCATCACCACGACCCGCTCTTCGAGCGTGAGATCCGAAGCCGCGTCCTGCAGCGATCTCCCGTCGATGAGCTGCATCGCAATGTAGGCCCGACCCCCCACCTCGCCGACCTCGTAAACCCGGCACACGTGGTCATGCTCGATCTGCGCGTGGGCACGCGCCTCGCGTTGAAACCTGTTCTTCTGATCGGGATCGTCCGAGTTGATGAACTTGATTGCGACCTGGCGGCCGAGGCTGGGGTCGACGGCGCGGTAGACGAGCCCCATGGCGCCCTCACCGAGATAGTCGACGATGGTGTAGCGATCCCAGTCCGGGACCGGATTTATGAAGACACGCGTCAGCGGCTCACCGGCAGCGGTTTCGGTGGTCGCATCGTGGGGCGTTCCGGTCTCTTCGAACCGACTCCCGTCAAAATCGCGGTCCCGCTCTGTCATACCGCTTCTATCTTAACTCGGAATGATTACGAGTTGTCTGCTCTTGAGGAATCAGATTCTCTCAGAAAACCGGCAAATGCCCGACGCTCTCGCAAAATCCCGATTAAGGTGGTTGATCGACGAAGCAGCAATTCGGCGGGGAGGGGATGAAATCCCCTACAACACGACCGTAGGGGCGGGGTTTATCCCCGCCCTCGTTTTTGCGAGTCTTGCAAGAGGCTGAGCTGTTAACGATTTGCTATTAGCAACGAGTTTCTTGCCTTGAGCCTTTTGCCGCGCTCTGTGTCCTCACTTGAGCTTGAGTTGGGTCGCTTTCTTTTTCTTCATGAACTTGGCGATCTGGCTCATGGCGGACGCGAGGTTCTTCCGCATTTTGTCGAATTCGGAGTACTTCTTGGGTGTCGCGCTCTGATAGACCATCTTTTGGTCATCCATGAGAATCACGGATTGAACCAAGACGGTCCCCTGCTCTTCCAGAAAAGCCCCGAAACGCGTCTTGTCGTAGTTGGTGAGATCCACGGTCTCACCGTCAGTCGTTATTGCCTCGACCCTCGAGGTGAAGTGAGTCACGTTGGAGATGTTGTACATGCTTGCCTTGTACACCACCGTTTTGTCAGCCGAATAGGCCTTCGTACTTCCGTACCCAGCCATCACGACTACAGCGAGAACCAGAACCACAAACCACGTCCTTTTCATCCCAACCTCCCGTTTTGCCCGACTCCAAATACTCCGAAATCGCAGTCTACCATCACGGCCGAAATGCTTTTACAGGATCCTTACGCCGTCCCACCTCAAACCCGCTATCCTGAGGCATGCGGATTCTCATCGTCGAAGACGAAAGGACTCTGCGCGAGGGTCTCACCGACCTGCTGTCCGCGGCGGGTCACGATGTCGTCGCCCACGAGAACGGGAGGTCGGCGGTCGATTGCGGCACCCGCGAGGCCTTCGACCTCGTGCTCCTCGACCTCATGCTGCCGGATCTCGACGGCATCGAGGTCTGCCGTCGCCTTCGACGGGCGCGACCATCGCTGCACATCCTGATGCTCACCGCCCGCGGATCCGAAGACGACAGGGTCGCCGGGCTCGATGCGGGCGCCGATGACTATCTGACCAAACCGTTCGCGGTTCGTGAGCTGCTCGCACGGATCAAGGCCCTCGGCCGCCGTGCAACCGCGGTCCCGACCGAGCCTGAAATCCTCGAGGCCGACGGATGCGTGATCGATCTAGGTCGCCTCGAGGCCGACCGGGACGGTGAGATAGCGAGCCTCACCCCACGTGAAACCGGCATCCTGCGCTGGCTCTACCGCCACCGTGCGCGGGCAGTATCGCGTTCTGAGTTGCTGGAACGGATCTGGGGAACATCCGGCGATTTGCAAACCCGCACCGTCGATATGACGATCGCCAACCTGCGTCAGAAGATCGAGCGCGATCCCGCGGATCCGCAGATAGTGCTCACGGTGAAGGGCGCCGGATACGCGTGGGGCGGACGATGAGACTCCACCACCGTACCAAGGTGGCGGCCACCCTGATCGGTGTGGCCGTGCTCCTCCCCACGATCGCGTGGTACGTGACCGGTTCGCGGGAGGC
The DNA here is from genome assembly GCA_049188105.1 of Deltaproteobacteria bacterium. Taxonomy (GTDB): domain Bacteria; phylum Acidobacteriota; class Thermoanaerobaculia; order Thermoanaerobaculales; family Sulfomarinibacteraceae; genus Sulfomarinibacter. The sequence continues at coordinate 3,592 of JAIVTZ010000274.1, forward strand.
CGCGCGCCGGTCACGGGCAATCGAGGTCACAGCCGCGCGGGAAATACGAGAGGAAATGGAGAACCGGGCCACACGTCTGAGCGCCCGCCTCGAGGATCTGCGCCGCCAGGAGGCAATCCGCCCCTTCTTCCACTACCAGACGCTGTACCACGACCCTCGGGGCGCCGCCCAGGGGCTGGCGGTGACACCGTCGCCGCTGGCGTCGGGAAGCCCCGACCCGCTGGTGTGGGCGCACTTCCAGATCGACGCCAACGGCCTCGTAACCCTGCCGGCGGTGAGCGAGCGTTTCCCCGAGCTCACCAGCGACGCGGACCTCGTGGCCTTCTGCTCCATCCTCGGCGAGCTCCAGCACGCCCTCGTGCTCGGCGTGGAACCCGGCCACGCGGCGGGCGTCGCCGACGAAGAACGCCTGCTCACGTTGACCGGGTCCGAGTGGGAGCAGATCCTCCGGGCGGACAGCGTCTATGCCTCCATCACCGGGCGTCAGGATCAGCCCGCCAGCCCCATCCCCCGGGCAGACCTCGGCCGGGTGGTCATCCGGGTTCTCCCTCTCCACTGGCACACGCTCGTCCTGGGCAGCGGCCCGGCTCTTGCCGCTCTGCGCGAGGTGCACACCCCGAACGGCGTCCTGCTTCAGGGCTTTGCCGTCGCCCCCGAGGCGGTGAATCAGTGGCTCGGCGCCGGCGTCCTCCCCGTCGAGTTCTCGCCCGCGCCATCGTCGTCCTCGACCACGGTGACCGCGATCGTGGCCGACACCGGCTGGATACTGGAGACCGATCCGGGCCCCGCCATGGCCTCGGCGACCGAGCGCGGACATGCGGAGGAGCTCCGGTTCCGCCGCACCTTTGTTTTCACCGCGGCGGCGGTCTTTCTGGCCGCCGCGGCGGTGGTGTGGATCCTCTTCCAGATGGACCGGCTCGCCAGACAGCGCGCCCGCTTTGCCGCCGCCGCAGCACACGAGCTCAAGACACCACTCTCCGGTCTTCTCCTGCATTCCGAAATGCTCGCCGAAGACCTGGGTGATCCCGAGCACCGCAAGAGCTATGCCGCGACGGTGGCCGCCGAAGCCGAGCGGCTGGGGCGGGTCGTGAGCAATATGCTCGACCTCGCCCGCCTCGAACGCGGCGCCCTCCACGCCGACGTTCGGCCCGGCGACCTCGGCCACGCCGTCGATCGCTGTGTCGTGCGTGCGCGTTGCCGTCTCGAGGGTGCCGGTCTGAACCTCGAGGTCTCGATCCCACCCGCGCTTCCGCCGGCTCTCTTCGATGACGACGCCCTCTGCCAGATCCTCGACAACCTGCTCGACAACGCCGAAAAGCACACCCGTGCGGCGGCCGAGCGCCGTGTCGAGGTAGGGGTTACGGCCGGTGACGACGCGCTGAGGGTCGAGGTATCGGACAACGGTCCGGGAATTCCACGCCACCAGCGGCGCGGTCTTTTCCGACCCTTCGATCGCCCGGCCGACGCTGACGGCGTCCCCGGCCTCGGTCGCGCTCAGCCAGGCCAACGCCGTCGACGAACTCAGGCGGCTCGCCAAACGAGCAGTGGTTTTCCGGGTGCCAATCGCGTGTGAACACGATGCGCTCGAACAGGTCCGTGATCAGATCCTGCTGCTCTTGTGTGGTGGCCTCTTCGCGCAGGTAACGAATCAGGTCGACCGATGTTGTGTAAGGTGCGTAGTGATAGGCATGATTATCAATCAGCTTTCTCAGTGCGCGGTTCACCGCATCCTCACCCAGGTAGTCCTTTAGCGCATACATGATCACCGCACCCTTGCGGTAATGGATATATTCCTGACCTTCCGCGCGCAGCAGTGGCACTTCTGCCTCTGCCTCATTGTCACGGCCTGACAGATAGCTATCCAGCTCAAATTTCAGGAACTTTCGTATTTGGTCTTTCCCAAATTTCTGCTCCATCACCATAAGCGCACTGTATTGCGACAGCGTTTCCGTCAGCATGGCGGCGCCCTGCGTATTAGCAGGCGTTACT
>JAIVTZ010000275.1:0-5572 GCA_049188105.1 Deltaproteobacteria bacterium
GCGAGGGCGCCCTGTCCCGGGGCCGGGAGCATCACCTCCGGGGGCAGCTCACGGCACTCGATGCCGCTGAGATCCAGATCGAGACGCCGCACCCCGGCGGCCGCGAGGAGGATGGCGTCGTAGCCGCCGTCCTGCAGCTTGCGCACCCGCGTCGGCACGTTACCGCGCAGCGCCCGCACCTCGATCCCGGGGTTGCAGACGAGGGCCTGGGCCGCGCGGCGCAACGACGAGGTGCCGAGGATTGTCCCTGCGGGAAGGCCGAGAGGATCGGCGTGGTTCGGCTCGAGCCTTCCCGGGAGCGCGAGAACCATGTCGGCCGGATCGGCCCGCTCGGGGATGGCGGCGATCTCGAGCCCGTCCGGTTGATCGGTCGGCAGATCCTTGAGCGAGTGAACGACCAGGTCGATCCGATTCTCCAGCAGCGCATCCTGAAGCTCTTTGGTGAAGAACCCCTTGCCCTCCATCTTGCGAAAGGCGACGTCCTGGATCCGGTCGCCGCGGGTCTTGATGATCTCGATCTCGCATGTGAGGCCGAGGCGGTCGTCGACAAGGCGGGCGACCCGCCGAGCCTGCCACAGGGCGAGGTCTGAGCCCCGGGTGCCGAGCCGCAGCGAGTCCGTCATTCCTTGGGCCCCTGGCCCGGGTCGTTGTCACCCTCGAGGCCCTTGAGGAAACCGTCGATCACCGCACTCGAGTGGTGCCAGGCGGCGCCCTTGAGCCCCTTCAAGGGCACCTGGACGAGCCGTTTGACAAGCCCCTCCGCCATTTTTTCCACCGCCTCGCGGTCGGCCTCCTCGAGGTGGGCGAGGTCCTTTCCGAGGCTGTGCTTCACGGCGCGATCGGCCATCTCCTGGAACGACTGGTTGAGGCTGCGCGCCGCCGGTGACAGGGCCCGGTCGAGGAGGTGGCGGCGGAGGATCTCGAGCTGATGGTCGACCAATCGTTCGCAACGATCCATCTCCTGGAGGCGCCGCTTGCGGTTGACCTCGGCCTCCTCGCGCATCTCCTCGATCCCGTGCACGGACACCCTTGCCAGCGCGCCCGCCTCGGGCGCGACGTTGGGCGGCATGGCGAGATCGATGATCAGAAGCTCCTCGCCGTCGGGCAGGCGATCGCGCAGGTTGACCACGTCTTCCCGGTCGAGCAGGGTCTCCCGCGACGAGGTGACCGCGACGACGGTGCCGACAACCGGCGGCTCGCCGATGGCGTCCGCGAGCGGCATCGTGGTGGTGTGCGGATCACCGGCCGCCATTTCCTCGGCCCGTTCGGGGGTGCGGTTGGCCACGATCACGGACCGATCGGGATCCGCGGTGCGGACCAACCGCAGGGCCTGGCGGGCCATCTCGCCGGCGCCAAGAATCAGGACCGGTGATCGATTGGCCTCCAGGTGTTCAGAGAGCGACCGCTCCACCAGCGTCACCAGGGACACCGGACCGCGGGTGAGCTCGGTTTCGGTGCGAACCCTCTTCGCGAGATGAAACGCCTCGTGGAAGGTCTGGTCGAGGATTCCTCCGAGGAGACCGCTTTGGTGCGCGATCTCGTGCGCCTCCTTGGCCTGGCCGTTGATCTGGGCCTCGCCGACCATCATCGAGTCGAGGGCGGAGGTGACCCGGAAAAGGTGGCGGACCGCGGAGCGACCGAAATGCACGTAGAGCCCGTCGTCATCGGGAAGCTGACAGGCGCCGTCGGTGAGGTCGGCGAGGCTGCGCCGGAGGTGGAAGAGCAGGGGATTGGTGTGGATGCGCGTCTCACCGCGGAAGTAGAACTCGACCCGGTTGCAGGTGCCGAGGTAGACAAGCTCCGAAAAACCGGCGAGGCGCGCGAGCTCGACCAGGTTTTCGCGGGGGAACTCGGCCGGCAGCGATGCTGCAGCCAGTTGGTCCACGTGTACGGTGCGGTATGAGGCGCCGACGACGCCGATATAATCCAAGCTCTCGGTCTCCCGGCAGAGATTCTACGCGACAATGGCTAATGATTCAGTCACGTGGGGGTAAAAACCGCTTGAGAAATTTTTCACACAACCATTGAGAAAATTCGACGGCAGCGGTACGCTCGATGACCACGGCGCCGGCGTCGGCCCGAAGGGTCGCCGCCGAGCCGAGAAAATCGAGGGGGTAGTAATCCGCCTATGAGTGACTCCGGAGGATTCTTCAGCTCGACGCTGGGCAAGAAGTGGTTGATGGCCGTCACCGGCATCATTCTCTTCGGCTTCGTGGTCGGCCACATGCTCGGCAATCTGCAGATCTACCTTGGGCAGGAACAGCTCGATCACTACGCCGAGCTGTTGCAGGCGAACCAGGCCTTTTTGTGGGCGTTTCGATCGGTGCTGCTGTTCTGCGTCAGCGTTCACATCTGGGCGGCGGTGCTGGTCTGGCTGCGCAACCGTTCGGCGCGCCCGGTCAAGTACAAGATGTTCCAGCCGCCTGGGTTGGACTATGCCGCGCGGACGATGGTGTGGAGCGGCCCGATCATCGCCCTCTTCATCGTCTACCACATTCTCGACTTCACGGTGGGCACGACCAACCCGGATTTCATCAAAGGCGAGGTCTACCACAACGTCATCGCCAGCTTCAGCAACCCGGGCATCGCCCTGGTCTACGTGGCGGCCAATCTGCTGCTGGCATTCCACCTCTACCACGGGCTGTGGAGCCTCTTCCAGACCTTCGGCTGGGACCATCCGCGCTTCGGTTGGATCAGACGGGCGCTGGCGATCTTTTTCTCGGCGCTCATCGGCGCCGGCAACATCTCGATCCCGTTGGCCGTGCTGACGGGCTTCGTGCGATAGGGAGGTGACGGAATGAAACTCGACGCACGCGTTCCGTCAGGCCCGCTGGCCGACAAGTGGCAATCATTGCTGGACGAAATCAAGCTGGTGAGCCCGGCGAACAAGCGCAAGCACACCATCATCGTCGTCGGCACCGGCCTCGCGGGCGGGTCGGCGGCGGCCAGCCTCGGCGAGCTCGGTTACAAGGTCAAGGCCTTCTGCTACCAGGACAGCGCCCGCCGCGCCCATTCGATCGCCGCCCAGGGCGGCATCAACGCGGCCAAGAACTACCAGAACGACGGCGACTCCGTCTATCGTCTCTTCTACGACACCATCAAGGGGGGCGACTACCGGTCGCGAGAGGCCAACGTCTACCGGCTGGCCGAGGTGTCGAACAACATCATCGACCAGTGCGTGGCGCAGGGCGTCCCCTTTGCGCGCGAGTACGGGGGCTACCTCGCCAACCGCTCCTTCGGCGGCGCCCAGGTCTCGCGGACCTTCTACGCCCGCGGACAAACCGGCCAGCAGCTCCTCCTCGGTGCGGTCTCCGCCCTCAACGCCCAGGTCGCGGCGGGAACTGTAGACCTCAACATCCGCTCCGAGATGTTGGACCTGGTCGTCGTCGACGGCCGTGCCCGCGGCATCATCACCCGCGACATGGTCACCGGCGAGGTCGAGAGCCACGTGGCGGACGCGGTGCTGCTGTGCACCGGCGGCTACTCCAACGTCTACTTCCTGTCGACCAACGCCAAGGGCTGTAACGTCACCGCCATCTGGCGGGCATTCAAGAAGGGCGCCGGCTTCGCCAACCCCAACTACACCCAGATCCACCCCACCTGCATTCCGCAGTCGGGGGACTACCAGTCCAAGCTCACCCTGATGTCGGAGTCGCTGCGCAACGACGGCCGGGTGTGGGTTCCGAAGGCGGTCGGCGACGAGAGGGCGCCCACCGACATTCCCGAGGACGAGCGCGACTACTACCTGGAGCGCATCTACCCGGCGTTCGGCAACCTGGTCCCACGCGACGTGGCGTCGCGGAACGCCAAGAACGTGTGCGACGAGGGGCGCGGGATCGGTACCACCAAACGCGGCGTCTACCTCGACTTCACCGACGCCATCGACCGTCTCGGCGAGGACGTGATCCGCGCCCGCTACGGCAACCTCTTCGACATGTACGAGATGATCACCGGTGAGGACCCCTACGCGGTGCCGATGCGGATCTACCCGGCGCCCCACTACACCATGGGCGGTCTGTGGGTGGACTACTACCTGATGACCACCATCCCCGGCCTCTTTGCTCTCGGCGAGGCCAACTTCTCCGACCACGGCGCCAATCGGCTCGGCGCCTCGGCCCTGATGCAGGGGTTGGCCGACGGTTACTTCGTGATCCCCAACACCCTCGGTGAGTACCTCGCGGGGGTGAAGCTCGACGGCGTGAGCCCTGATCAGGGGGAGTTCATCGAGGCAATGTCCGAGGTCGAGGCGCGCACCGAGCGGCTGCTGTCGATCAACGGATCGCGTACGGTGGATGAGATCCACCGCGAGCTCGGCATGGTGATGCTCGAAAAATGCGGCATGTCGCGCAACGAGAAGGGCCTCACCGAAGCCATCGACACGATCCGCGAGCTCAAGGCCGAGTTCTGGTCCGACATCAAAGTCCCGGGAACCGGCGAGGAGCTCAACCAGGAGCTCGAGAAGGCCGGCCGCGTCGCGGATCTCTTCGAGCTTGCCGAGCTGATGTGCATGGATGCCAGGCAGCGCAACGAGTCCTGCGGCGGTCACTTCCGCGAGGAGTACAAGACCGAGGAGGGGGAGGCCCGGCGCGACGATGAGAACTTCACCAACGTCACGGTGTGGGAGTACAAGGGCGAGGACGCCGAGCCCGTGGCCCACACGGAGGAGCTCGAGTTCGAGAACGTCGAGCTGACGCAGAGGAGCTACAAATGAAGCTGACCTTGCATGTGTGGAGGCAGAAGAACGGGGACGACAAGGGCGGTTTTCAGACCTATGAGCTCGAGGACGTCAACACCCACATGTCCTTTCTCGAGATGCTCGACGTCCTCAACCAGGATCTGATCGACGGCGGCGAGGAGCCGATCGCATTCGAGCACGACTGCCGCGAGGGCATCTGCGGCGCCTGCGGCTTTGTGGTCAACGGCGTCGCCCATGGTCACCAGAAGGGCAGCACCATCTGCCAGCTCCACATGCGTCACTTCTCCGACGGTGACGAGATCACCATCGAGCCGTGGCGGGCGAAGGCGTTTCCGATCGTCAAGGACCTGGTCGTCGATCGCTCCGCATTTGACCGCATCCTGCAGGCCGGTGGCTTCGTCACCATCCGCACCGGCAGTGCACCGGACGCCAACCTTCCCGCGATCGCTACCGACACCCTCGAGCACGCCATGGACTTTGCCGAGTGCATCGGCTGCGGCGCCTGCGTTGCCTCGTGCCCGAACGGCGCGGCGATGCTCTTTGTTGGCGCCAAGATATCCCACCTGGGGTTGTTGCCACAGGGGATGCCGGAGAAGGCGAGGAGGGCGTTGAACATGGTCGAGGCGATGGAGAGTGAGGCCTTTGGCGCCTGCAGCAACTACACCTCGTGCGAGGCGGTGTGTCCGAAGGAGATCTCGATTGAGGGCATCGCCCGCATGAACAAGGACTTCCGCCGCGCGTCAGTCGCAGGCGCGGAACCGGCTCACGGGAAGAAGAGGTAGACCGGGCAGGGTTCAGGGTACAGGGTTCAGGGTTCAGGGTTCAGGGTTCAGTTAAAGGGTATGTTCTCGATGTGCGCCCTGCGCCCTGCTCGGC
>JAIVTZ010000276.1:0-5535 GCA_049188105.1 Deltaproteobacteria bacterium
TGCTCGTGACTGTCACCGCCGATGCGCAGATCGACGCCCGGCTGCTGCGGCAGCCCGATGTCTCGACCACCGAGATCGCCTTCGTCTACGGTGGCGATATCTGGATCGTCGACAAGGAGGGCGGCGTCGCCAACCGTCTGAGCACGCCGAAGGGAGAGGAGAGCTTCCCGCGCTTTTCGCCGGACGGTGCGTCGATCGCCTTCACCGGCAACTACGACGGCAACTCCGACATCTACGTGATGCCGGTCGGCGGTGGACTGCCGACGCGACTCACCCATCACCCGGACCGCGACCGCATGCTCGACTGGTACCCGGACGGGGAGTCCGTCCTTTTTGCGACGATGATGACCAGCGAGAAGAGACGATTCAACAAGCTCTACAGGGTTCCCGCCACGGGTGGTTTGCCGGCTGTCCTGCCGGTACCCTACGGTGAGTTCGGCGCCATCTCGCCGGACGGCGCCACCCTCGCCTATATGCCCTTGTCGCGCGATTTCCGAACCTGGAAGAGGTACCGCGGCGGAACCGCGCCCGAGATCTGGCTCTTTGGGCTTTCAGACCACCAAGCTCGAAATCTCACCGCGAACGACGCCAACGACAGCCAGCCCATGTGGCACGGCTCGACTCTGTATTTCCTCTCCGATCGCGACGCGAACTTTCGCGCCAACATCTGGGCCTACGAGCTCGACACCGGCACCGTACGGCAGGTGACGCACTTCACGGACTTCGACATCCATTTCCCGGCGATCGGACCCAATGACATGGTCTTTGAAAACGGCGGCCGGCTCTACGTGATGGATCTCGCAACCGAGAGTCCGCGACCGGTGGAGGTCGAGGTGGTGACCGATCGCGCGTCTCTACGGCCGCATGCCGTCAAGGTTAAGGAGAGGATCACCGGGGGCGACATCTCGCCGTCGGGCAAGCGGGCGGTGCTCGCGGCGCGCGGCGAGATCTTCAGCCTGCCGGCCGAACACGGGGTGGTACGCAATCTCACTCGGACCTCGGGGATTGCCGAGCGCTCACCGGCATGGTCGCCGGACGGCAAGACCCTGGCCTACTTCTCCGATCGCAGCGGCGAGTACGAGCTCACCCTGCGCCCGGCGGATGGTTCCGGCGGCGAGACCACGCTGACCTCAATGGGCCCCGGCTTTCGCTACGAGCCGATGTGGTCGCCCGACAGCAAGAAGATGGTTTTTATCGACAGCGAGCAGGTCATCCGCCTCCTTGACGTCGGCACCAAGACCCTGACCGAGATCGACAGCGGTCTGTGGATGTCCCATGGCCCGCTGAGTGGATTCGAGGTGAGCTGGTCGGCCGATAGCCGCTGGTTCGCCTACTCGCGGGGGCTCGACAATCGCCAGTCGGCGGTCTTTCTGTACGACACCTCGGGCGGTGTGCGTCATCAGGTCACCGCGGGCTTCATCGAGAGCTACGGGCCGGTCTTCGACCCCGAGGGGGAGTACCTCTACTACCTCTCCGATCGCACATTCGCACCGATTTACGCCGAGATGGACCCGACCTGGATCTACGCCAACACCACCAACATCGTCGCGGTGCCGCTGCGCACCGACGTGGCCTCGCCGCTCGCGCCTCGCAATGACGTCGAGGATGACGGCGAGGATGACAAGGACAACGGCGACGACGGAGAAAAGCCCGACGAGGATGCAGAAGACGGCACGGACGAGGAGAAGGTTGAGCCCGTGAAGATCGATCTCGAGGGCTTCGAGGCGCGGGCGGTGGTGTTGCCGCCCGAAGCGGGACAGTACGCCGACCTCGCCGCGGTCAAGGGCAAGGTGCTCTATCGGCGGGATCCGCGCACCGGCGGTGACGAAGAGTCCTCGCCCCTCCTGTACTGGGATCTCGAAGACCGCGAGGAGAAGACCATTCTGGACGACGTCGACGGCTATACGGTGTCGGCGGACGGCAAAAAGCTGTTGGTGGCGGCAAACGGCGGTTTCGCGATTGTCGATGTGGGGCCCAAGCAGAAGATGGACACCAAGCTTGCCACCTCGTCGATGGAAATGACCGTAGTGCCGCCGGAGGAGTGGCAGCAGATCTTCTCGGACGCGTGGCGTCTCGAGCGCGACTACTTCTACGATCCGAACATGCATGGAGTCGACTGGCAGGCCATGCGCTCACGCTACGGCGCCCTGCTTGACGACGTGATCACGCGCTGGGACCTGAACTTCGTCATCGGCGAGCTCATCGCCGAGCTCAACACCTCGCACTCGTACCGTGGGGGCGGAGATGTCGAGCGCGCCGAGAGCCGGGGCGTCGGCCTGCTCGGGGTCGACTGGGAGCTCGCCGACGGCGCCTACCGCATCAAGCACATCGTCACCGCGGCGCCGTGGGACACCGAGGTCCGCTCGCCGCTGGCCGAGCCGGGTGTGGACGTGAGCGAGGGTGACTGGGTGCTCGCGGTCAACGGCACCCCGATCGACACCTCGAAGGATCCGTGGGCCGCCTTCGAGGGGCTTGCCGAGACTGCGGTGATCCTCACGGTCAACGACCGGTCGAGCCTCGAGGGCGCGCGCGAGGTGCTCGTCGAGACGCTCGGCAGCGAGGCCCGGCTGCGCAACCTGGCGTGGATCGAGGCCAATCGCCGCAAGGTGGACGAGGCGTCCGGCGGCCGCATCGGCTACGTCTACGTGCCGAGCACGGGGCGCGGCGGCCAGACCGAGCTCTACCGGATGTTCCGGCCGCAGTACGACAAGGAGGGGTTGATCGTCGACGAGCGCTTCAACAACGGCGGCCAGATCCCCGACCGCTTCGTCGAGCTCCTCGACCGTCCGCTTTACAACTTCTGGGCGGTGCGGTCTGGCAAGGACTGGCAGACGCCGGCGATCGCCCTGACGGGGCCCAAGGTGATGCTGATCAACGCGTGGAGCGGTTCGGGCGGGGATGCGTTTCCCTACTACTTCCGCGCCGCGGGCCTCGGGCCGCTCATCGGCACCCGCACCTGGGGAGGCCTGATCGGCTACTCCGGCCAGCCGGGTTTGATCGACGGCGGACGGCTGACGGTTCCGACCTTCTCGTTTTACAACCTGGACGGCGAATGGGACGTGGAGGGCTACGGAGTCGATCCCGACATCGAGGTGGTGGACGACCCGTCGTTGATGCTGGACGGTGGAGATCCGCAGCTCGATCGTGCGATCGCCGAGGTGCTCGAGGCTCTGGAAACCAACCCGCCGCTGAGACCACAACGACCTGAGTATCCGGTGCGTTAACGTTTGAACGTTCTACGTTTAACGATAGAACGTTAAAACGTTTACAATCAGAAGCAACGATGGGACGGATGTCAGTCCGCTGGTTGCTTGGCGAGCTCCCAAAGCTGGAGGCGGAGGGGGTGATCGACGGCGCCGCCGCCGAGAGGATTCGGGCGCATTACCCAGAGCCGGCCGCTTTTTCGAGCAGCCGGCTCGCGGTGGCCGTCTTTGCGGTCTTTGGCGCCCTGTTGATCGGCTCGGGTGTGATCCTCCTCCTGGCCCACAACTGGGAGCACCTCGGCCGAGGCACTCGGGCAGCCATCTCCATGACGCCGTTGCTGGTTTCGCAGATCCTCGTCGGCTGGGTGGTCCTCAAACGATTCGGATCCACCGCGTGGCGCGAAGGATCGGCGACCCTGCTCGCCCTGGCGGTTGCCACCGCCCTGGCCCTGGTGGACCAGACCTACCACACGGGAGGCGATCTCGAGTCCTTTCTGTGGCGGTGGGCGCTGCTGTTGGCGCCCCTGCCGTGGCTTCTCAACTCGACCGCGGTGGCGATGATCTTCCTCGCCGCACTCACCTGGTGGGCGGGCGCCGCAAAGGTCGAGGGCTCGGAGGTGCTGTGGTTGTGGCCGCTGGCGGCTGCGGTCGTTCCGCACCTCATCCAGGTCCTGCGCTCCGATCGGCGCGGTCTCCGCGCCGCCAACCTGCAGTGGGCGATCGCACTATTTGTGTGCGTCGCCGCGGCGCTCGGTCTCGAGAACCGGGTGCCGGGTCTGTGGATCGTGGTCTACGTCGGGCTCTTCGCCCTCATGATCACCCTCGGCGCCGTCAACCGGCGAGACGAGGAGGGCCTGTGGCGCCGGCCGCTGGAGATGATCGGCGTTGCCGGAAGCATTGTCCTGTGGCTGGTCCTGAGCTTTGGCGAACCGTGGAGACACATCGGTTGGAAACACATTCACTCCACCGAGAAGTTCCACCAGGTGGCCTCGTGGGTGGACGTGTTGTTGGCGGTTGGCCTGCCGCTGGCGGCGATCGCGGCGATGGCGCTCCTTCTCGATCGCAGACGACACCGGCTGCAGCTCCTGTGGGGCCTGTCGGTGCCGCTGGTCGCGGTGGTGTGGCCGTTTGTGGCGGCGACCGACTCGGAGTGGATCGGGCCCGTGGCCTTCAACCTCCTCCTCTTTGCAGTCGGCATCGCGACCATCGCCGCCGGTCTGAAGGCGCAGAGCCTCGCCACCGTCAACCTGGGGATGGTCGTGGTGGCGATCCTGGTGGTCGTGCGTTTCTTCGATTCGGGCCTCGGCTTCATTCTGAAGGGGTCTGCCTTCATTGTGGTCGGCATCGGGTTCCTTGTGACGAACTTCGTGCTCTCCCGGCGTCTCCGGGCGATCGTGGAGGAGGACCGATGATGGGCCGAAGACTGCGATTGGCGTTGTTCACGGTCGTGGCCCTGGTACAGCTGGCGGTGGCCGGTGGCGCGATCATGAGGTCAGAGCTCGCGCTGCGAACCGGCGAGGCCTTCCGCTTTCGTATCCAACCCGTCGACCCGGTCGACGCCTTCCGCGGCCGCTACGTGGCGATCCGTTTTGCGATCGATCGGGCGCCGGTGGCCGACGATCTCGAGCTGCGTCCCAAGAAGCGCGTGTTCGCTCCGATCGAGATCGACGCCGACGGGTTCGCGATCCTGGGACAAGCGGATGTCGACCCGCCTGCCGACGGGCCGTACCTGCGGCTGCGGGCGACGGGGATCTACCCCGACGAGGAGGGGAATCGCTTCGTATGGGTGTCGATGCCCTTCAGACGCTATTACATGGACGAGGACCTCGCCCCGAAGGCCGAACGGGCCGTGTGGGGCGGACCGCGCGGCCAGCGCGAGGCCTATGTCAGCGTTCGGGTTCGTGACGGGGTCGGGGTGATCGAGGAGCTGTACGTCGATGGCGTACCGATCCACCAGTGGTTGGACGAGAACGCCTCAGAGAGTCGTTAAGACGTCAAAACGTTAGAACGTTGAACGTTACAACGTTGGGGAGGGCATTGGTGTCGTCGAGAAAGACGCGCCGCCAGAAGATCGTCGAGCAACTGCGGTCCGAGGAGTGGGCCTTTGACGATTTGCGTCACGACCTGGGTCTGACCGTCAAGGTGCTCGAGGAAGACCTGAAGCACATCCAAAAGAGCGTACGAACGGCCGGCGATCGTCTTCAGCTGAGATCCGCCACGTGTGCGGGGTGTGGGTTCGAGTTCACAGCCAACGCCCTGCACCCACCCGGTCGCTGCCCGAGCTGCCGCAACCGCCGAATCTCCGGGCCGTGGCTACGAATCACCGAGTGAT
>JAIVTZ010000277.1:0-5527 GCA_049188105.1 Deltaproteobacteria bacterium
GGCCCGTGGGGGTCGATGATGCGTACCGCGAGCAGGTTGGCGCCGGGCCGCTTGGTGATCGCCAGGGAGACGTTGTTGCGCCCGTCGAGTCGCGACACCGACGACCGATCTTTGCGTCAAGGTGATAAGCTGTCGCACGCCGGCGTGATTTACGATGACGCCGGAGCAGTAAGCCGCCGAGTGCTCGATCTCTGTATTGGCCCAGAGGGTCTTTCCCGTGCGCTTATCCAGGGCGACGACGCGGCCTTTGGGCCCGCCGGGCATGCACAGAACCTTGTCGCCATCGACAATCACATGCTCGGCCAGAGCCCAGATGCCGTACTTCGCATCGAAGCGGCTCTTGAGGTCCACGGCCCAAATCTCCTTGCCCGACCGTGCATCGCAGGCCGCGAGCCTGCCGCTGGGATTCATGTGGTACACCGCGCCGTCGCTGTAGGTGGGCGTCGCACGCGAGCCGGGGCTCGACCCGCGCCACGCGCTGCCATTGGGTCGTGCGTACCGGCCGAGCACCGCGTCGATCTCCGGGCCGAACTGAAGCACGTTCTCGAACCCCAAATATATAACGCTGTTGAGAATCTCCTGGGTGTGGAAGAAGCGTACCGAACGCAGGTCGAGACCGTCGGCCGGCAGCTCGCTCACCAGGGCCGGCGCCTCGCCCTCCTCGGTGATCGCGTCGGCCGCTCCCCGTGCGATGGCGATCACTGCGTCGAACGCCGGCTCACTCTCACCCTCCGCGTAGACCGAGCCGAACCACCGCCCCTTCCAGAAAGACAGCCAGCCGGTCCGAAGCAGCGCCCCCTGGCCGACGTCCACCTCGTCACCGTCCCGATCGTGGGTGAAGACCCCATACGCATCCGCTGACGACGCCAGCTCGAAGAGATCGAGGACGATGTCTGGCTCGCCGGAGGGCCCCGAGTAGCGGCGCGCAAGGCAGCGCTTCATCCCGTACGCCAGGTAGACCTCGGCGTGGCCGTCGATGTATTGAAAGATCGTCTCGGTGTCGTAGATCTCGTCATCGCCCGTTGCCTGCCAACCGGCGACCTCGGCGGGGAGAGCCGCACCGACTCGCTGGACCCGGTCGACGGGGGGCGGTTCAGTCGCGCAGGCCATCAGGAGTCCAACCAACAACGCGCCGACAGCTGGTGCAGGCCAATTGGTCGTCATCATTCCTCCATTTTTCGGGACCCACGCCAGAATGATACCAGGCACCCGTTGAGAAGCGCGTGCTACGGTACGGCCATCGTGAAAATCGTCGTGCCTTCCGTTCTTCTGCTGGTGATCGCGGCCGCGGGTTGCGGCCGATCAGAACCCAAGCTCGCGCCGCCCAACGTCGTGTTGATCACCATCGACGCCCTGCGGGCTGACTTCGTGTCGTATGCCGGCCATCCGAACCCGACCTCACCGAAGCTGGACGCCTTCGCCAACGAAGGTGTCGTCTTCACCCAGGCGGTCACCTCGTTCCCCGGCACGGCTCCAGCCATGCCGTCATTGATGACCGGGCTCTTTCCGAGCTTCGAAAACGTCGATGCCTGGACCAAAGCCACCCGGCACGGCTTCAACGAGTTCGAGTCGCCCGGTGAAGGCGACAGCCCCGGACTGAGCGACAACGTGCGGATGCTCGCGGAAATCCTGAGCGATGCTGGTTATCAGACCCTTGGTTTCCACACCAACCCCAACCTCAGCGAGACCGCCAACTTCGACCAGGGCTTCAACGAGTACTTCCAGTTTCAGCAATACCTCAAAAAGGTTCGGGCCGAGCGCAGTCACCCGTTGATCGGCAACTACCCCCCCGCGCCGGTGGTCGTGCGCCGGGTATTGAAGCGTCTCGAGGAAGGGCTTACCGGGCCGTTGTTCCTGTGGATTCACTTCATGGAGCCGCACAGCCCATACCTCCCGCCGGAGAAGTACGCGCGACTCTTCGGTGGCACAGACACCGGCTTCACCGACCTCGAGATCAACGAATCCCTCTACCACCTGCTCTACACCCAGCAGGGGTCTCTCAGGGCCGCGCAGGGCTACCCGTCTCCCGAAGATCGTGGTCTCGATCGAAAGGCGTTCGTCGACCACCTCCTGGGGCTTTACGAAGGCGAGATCCGCTTCCTCGACGGCCAGCTTCAGCGCCTCTTCGAAGGTCTCCGACGGCAGGGGTTATGGAAGAACACGCTGGTCATGGTGACGGCCGATCACGGCGAGGAGTTCCTCGACCACGGTCACGTCGCGCACCACGAGTACACCGCTTTGGCCGAGGAGCTGATTCGGATTCCGTTGGCGCTCAAGCCACCGAGCGGACAACCCCGTGGCGTGGTGATCGATGACCTCGTACGAATGGTCGATTTTGCACCCACCATTCTCGATTACGCCGATCTGTCGGCTGACGCCGTTCACATGGAGGGGGTCAGTCTGCGGCCGCTCATCGAGGGCCGGGAGTTGCCGCCCCTGACAGCGTTCTACAGCACCATTCATTACAACATCGTGCGTGATTCCCACTGGAAGTACCGGTTGGAGAAAGTCTCCACCGGACAGGGCCCACCGAACGAGCGTTTGTACGATATCGTCGCCGATTCGATGGAAGAACACGACGTCGCCGATCTACACCCGGAGGTCGTGGAGAGCATGCGCCGGCGATACCAGGAGTTCGCACTCGGTCTCACGAGCCGGGCTCCGCCATCCGACGCGGCATCGATCCCAGGTCAGAAGGAGATCGATCGCGAGGAGTTGGAACGGCTCGAGGCTCTCGGTTACGTCACGGACTGACCGCCACCGGCAGCTCGCGACTTCGTGATCGCCCCGAATCGGGTTACAGTTCGTCCATGTGGTGGCGAGTCTGCACATCCCTCGCGCTGGCGCTGATCGCCTTCGGCTGTCGGGCGAACCAGACTGCAGTCCCCGAACCCGAGCCGCCTGAAAACATCCTCATCGTCATGGTCGACACCCTGCGCGCGGACCACATGAGCCTCTACGGGTACGAGCGCGCCACCACTCCATTCATCGACAAATTCGCGGCCGACGCGGTCGTCTTCGAGCATGCCCGGTCGCAGGCGAACTGCACCTTTCCATCGGTCAACTCCCTGTTGACATCACGCTATCCAGGAATCTTCATCCGCCAGGAGGAGGGGCAGCTCGGGATTCCCGAAGACACTCCTTCAATCGCCGAGATCCTGAAGGCGCAGGGCTACCACACGACCGCAGTCTCGGCGAGCCACATTGTCCGGGCGACACCGACCCGGTACAACCCGAGCGGCGGCTTCGACCGGGGATTCGACACCTTTGTCGAGGGGTGCGTGTGGCGGCACGGCGCATGCGTCAACCGCAAGGTGTTCGCTCAGCTCGACCTGGTGCAACCGCCGTTCTTCATGTACATCCACTACATGGAACCGCACGAGCCGTATCTTCCGCCCGAGAACTACTCGCGGCGCTTCGCCGGGAACTACGACGGCCACGATTTCATCGCCACAGGCGACCCCAATCCCATCGCAGAAATGCTGTACGACGACGGGCCAGAGCTCGACATCACGAACCGTGACATTCAACACCTCGTCGACCTTTACGACGACGAGATCCGCTACTTCGACGGCGTCTTCCGGCGCCTCATCCGAAACCTCGAGGAGCGGGGGCTCCTCGATCGCACCCTGATCGTGTTCGCCGCCGACCACGGCGAGGAGTTCATGGAGCACGGTCATGTCAAACACTGTCGCGGCCTCTGGAACACGCTCACGCACGTGCCGCTGATTTTCCGCTTCCCGGACATCGACGGCGGTCGGCGAATCAGTACCGCGGTCCAGAACCTGGACATCGTTCCCACCGTGCTCGACTATCTCGGGATCGAATCCGACGAATTCGGTCTGGAGGGTGTGAGCCTGCGTCCACTGATCGAAGACCGAGAGCCGACCCAGATCTTCGCCTTCGCCGACTCCGGGAAATACCGCGCTGTTGATGACGGTCGGTGGCATTTCATCCTCGACGGGGTGGAGTCGAGCGTCACCTTCTACGACCTCCGCAACGATCCCCTCGAACAGCACGATCTCTTCGCGGGCGGCCGACCGGAGGTCGAAAAATTGAGCGCCGCTCTCAACCGTTGGTTGCAAGACACCGGGCAGTGGATCCGCTTCGACGAGGCTCTCGCGGCCGGCAAGGCCAAGGAGGAGGAGCTGCGAGCGCTTGGATATCTCCAATAACGCGTTACTGGAGGTAGCCGAACGCTTTGAGCCGCTCACGCTCGCGCTCGCTCAGGACGACCTCTTCGGGCTCGCGCTGCGAACCGATCCGCCGGTAGAGCGCCAGCGCCTGCTGCTGGTGCTCGCGGAGCAGCGTCTCGAGCGTACGTGCGCGGTCAGGATCCGATTCGACCAGGTTCAGCTCCTCATCAGGATCCGCCGCAAGGTCGAATACCCGTCGAGGCCCGGCACCCCCAAAGATCCCCTTGTCGCGACCTCGCACCACCGCCCGCGCCAACGTGCCGGCAAAGACAGGGGCATCGGCCGGCCGCCGGTGGAGGTGGTCCCCGGGCAGGTCGTCCGCGGGAAGCCCGGCGACCTCGAGCAGGGTCGGCGCGAGATCCACCGATGACGACAGGGCCTCGTTGATCGTACCGGCCCGGTCGCCTCGCGGCCACTTGACGAGCAACGGCACACGCACGATCTCCTCGTAGAGCGTGTGGTGGCCGAAGCCGTCGTGCTCAGCAAACTCTTCGCCGTGGTCGCTGGTTACTACAACCAGCATTCGGTCCCACAACCCGCTCGACCGAAGCGAGTCAAAGAGGGTTCCCAGCGAGGCGTCGAGGTACCTCACCCCGGCGTCGTAAGTGTGGCGGAGGATCTCGGCATCGAGCGGCTCGCGGGGCACCTCGTCCCGGTGCAATGCGTTGACGAGTTGAGAGGCGCAACGGCCCTTCCGGCAGCCAAAGCCCGAAACGCCGAATCTCTCCGCGATCGTCGTCCGATTCAACCCCGGCGCCTCATAGGGCAGCAATCGGAAGTCGGAGTGCGGCTCGAAGGTGTGGAAAAAGAAGAAGAAGGGTTCGTCGCGGTGCGCAAGCACCCATTCCGACACCGCGCGGGCTTGACGGCCGGCCCGCCAGCGGGTCACCCGGTAGCTATCGAATCCCTTGCCGAACCCCCAGCGCGGGCTCAACCAGGTACAGTCGTAAACCAGGGCGGCGGTGGTGTAATCAGCCCTTCTGAAACGATCGGCGAGGGTGGGAATCGCCGGGTCCATGCCTTGGTTCAACAGCAGGGCTCGATGGGTGTCCGGATGATAGCCCGTGAGCATGGAAGCATGGGACGGCTTGGTCCAGCTCGCCGCTGCGTAGTGTCGCTCCCAGCGTTCCGCCTCTCCAGCGTCCTGGTCGGCCCCAAAGGCGAAATCGATCAAGTGGATCATATAGGGAGCGAACCCCGGATCGAGTTCCGATCGAACGGGCACGACGATCAAGCGACAATGGAGTCATTGAGGGCCGTCCTGCAGCCGCTTGCCGGGATGGCGCCTCTCGCTGACCAGGCACTCGACATGATTGGGGCTTTGGCCGCCA
>JAIVTZ010000278.1:0-5521 GCA_049188105.1 Deltaproteobacteria bacterium
TCGAGCCGTTCGATCTCGGACAGGGAGTCGAGATACCGGTCGGCGGGTATCGCGTTGCTTGGGTCAAGGGACAGCTCGACACACCGAACGGGAGAGCGGCCTCGGTTGGGTTCACGACCGAACTCGGCGAGTTCTATGACGGGAGCTTCGTTTCGGTCATAATCGAACCGCGCCTGCGAGTCGGAGGCAGCCTGGACCTCTCCGGGGGTTTCGAGCTGACCAGGGCGCGCTTCCCCGACAGGGAGAGCAAGCTCGACTCCCGCATCGCCCGCGTCCGGACGCTCTACATGTTCTCGACGAGACTATCTGCAAGTCTCCTGGCCCAATACAGCAACACCACCGGCACGGTCAGCTTCAGCTCGCGGTTGCGTTACAACCCGCGCGAAGGCGTTGACCTATGGCTGGTCTATGACGAAGTCAATGCCCGCAGCGGCCGCACCGTGCCCCTGAATCTGGCAAGGGTGGACGGCCGGTCTATGATGGTTAAGTTCACCTATACGGTGGTTCGCTGAAAAGCCGCCCGGTGCTTCTGAGCGGTGCTGATGTGGGTCAGACTCGACGCGGACCGGTCCCACGACGGGCGTCGCAATGCGCCAGCATGAGATGCGCGATGGTGTTGCCCCGGTACCGGCGGCGACACACAACAACCGGGCGCAGGGGTGCGAAACCCCGAGGAGAAGGACAGCGTGGGCATTGGCCAACACGTGAATCGTGCCGAGAAGGCGGGTGCGCCGGCCCCGCTGGGCCGGTGGTGGGTGGCGTGGGCGGCTGCAGGTCTCTGCTGGCTGACCCTGTCCATCGTCTTCGCACCCGAGGTGTATCTCTATTTTCAGGCGCGGGCCGAACCCATCTCGTGGGGACGCGCGTTCCTGCTCACGTTGTCCAACGCCGCGGTTGCCGCGGCCTTCGCGCCGGTCATCGTGTGGCTAGCGCGCAGGTTTCGGTTCGAGCGTGGCAAATGGAAAATCTCGTTGTTGGTTCACCTTCCGGCCTGCCTGTTGTTCGCCCTTGCCCACACCGGTGTGTTCACCCTCGTGTGTTACGCCTCGCCGACGCTGGCACAGACCCTTCTCCAGCGATTCCACCCCAACCTCCTCACATACGGGGCAATCGTTGCTGCGACCGCCGCATACGACTACTTCGGCCGCTACCGCGACCGCGAGCGGCAGCTCGCGCGGCTTCAACTTCAGCTCTTGAAAGCGCAGCTTCGGCCACACTTTCTGTTCAACACGCTCAACACCATCGCGGCGATGGTCCATGAGGACGCCAAGGCGGCCGATCGCATGCTCAACCGCCTGTCGGATATCTTGCGGCTGACCATGGACGGTCTCGGGCGACACGAGGTTCCCTTGAGCAGCGAGGTTGAGCTGGTCGACCACTACCTCGAGATTGACCGCCTCAGGTTCGATGGCGGACTGACGCTGTCGGTCGAGGTCACACGGGAGGCGCGCGAAGCGCTCGTACCCAGCATGCTTTTGCAGCCACTGGTCGAGAACTCGGTCCGCCACGGTTTCGGTGACCGGTCAAAGACCGGAACCATCGCCATCCGAGGACATCGCGATGATGGCGTGTTGCGAATCGAGGTCGAAGATGACGGTGCAGGGAGGGATAGGAAATTGCTATACTCGGTCTCTCTGCAGGGAGTTCCGGGTGGTGACCTCAGCATTTCTGTTCGAGCGATATCTGTTGATCCTCGGCGTCGAGGCGGCGCCACTCGGGCTGGATCACCTGACCCGGCTGGTGGGTGCGCAGCTGATGCAGGTGCCGTTCGAGAACATCTCGAAGCTGTACCTCAGAAAGAAGCGGCGCGCGACATTTGTGCCGCCCCTCGAGGAGCACCTCGAGGGAATAAAGAACCACCATTTCGGCGGCACCTGCTACGCCAACAACCCTTACTTCTTCGAGCTGCTGCGGCATCTCGGCTACCGGGTCACGATGTGTGGTGCGGACATGTCCAACCCCGACGTGCACATTGTGTCCAGGGTGGAGCTTGAGGGTCGGCAGTACCTGGTGGACGTGGGCTACGCAGCGCCGTTTTACGAGCCGCTGCCACGGGACCTCAATGTCCCTCACGAGGTACGTTTCGGCACCTGCCGGTACGTCCTCGAGCCGCAGGATGGTCAGGGCCGCTCACGGCTTAAGATGTTCCGCAACGACGAACTGACCCACGGCTACCTCGCCAAGCCCGAGCACCGCGAGATCGGCCACTTTGCCGAGGTCATCCGGGACTCATACCGTGACACCGCGACCTTCATGAACGCGGTGGTCGTGGAGCGCTTCTTCCCAGGCCGGTCGGTGAGGATCCACAACCTCACGCTGACCGAGTCCACACCGGATGGGGCGACCGTTACTCAACTGGCGGACCGCGAAGAGCTGATCGCCGCGGTCGAGCAAATCTGCCGGATTCCGGCCGACATCGTCCGCGAGGCGATCGACGGGATCGGCCTCGAGGGCGACATCTACACATAACCCGTATTTAGGGATAGGAAATTCCTTTCGTTCCACCCCAGGCTAGCACGGCGTTCAGGGCCGTTTTGGGGCCCCGGGGCGAGTACCGACGCGTTGAGTGGCCTCCCGAATCGGCAGGAACCGGCGGCCGGGAGAGTTCGTCCCGGAACAACGCGCCCCGAACCCCGATCCCGGGTCCACTGCCCTTAACGCGAGCACACCCCGCACAGGCGGCTGCCGCCGACCTTGAGCTCAGGAAGCGGCGGAGAGAGCTGCCGCGCTCGGTGGACCGCGAGGAGACTGCGCCTCGGCCTTCGCGAGGTGCCTCAGGATCGCTCACACATCGTGGTCGATGATGAATGCGATGATCTGCATCTCGCCCTGACACTTCGGGCACACCAGCGGGTCCACCTCATAGACACGCTTGATGAGCTGCGCCCAGCTCCGGCGGAGAGCTCGGGCTTCGGGGCTGTGATCCCGGCCGGCCTGAACCAAGGTGGCATGCTCGATGTCTCGAGGCGCAGCGCCTATGGTGACCTCGTCGTGTCGCCGGCGCTTGCCCCGCGACACATTCGAGTACGCCCCGTAATACCTGACGAGATGACGCCGGGGCTCGGGTATGTGCATGATCACGCGGGCCAGGAACTCGGCCGGGTCGAAGGCCTCGGCCACATCCCCGGGCTGGCGGGCGCGGCCGTCGTGACCTCCCTTGGGCTGATAGAACACCTCACCTTCCCCACTCCACCGAATCCGCTCGAGGCTGATCGGCGGCCGCATGATGTAGCGGGCGAGACGCTCCACCGCCGGCTGATCCTCGGGCTCGACCCGCACCCGGTTGTGCACCGAAAACCCGGTGTGCCGCCACGACAGAAGAAGCTCGGTCCGCTCCTCGGCGAGCAGCCCCTCCTCCTGCAGCATGCGCATCACCTTGTGGCGGTAGAGCAGCTCCGCCGCGCTCTCGTCCACGTACGCGACGGGGACCCACTGCCAGTCGCGCGTCCAACCGCCGCGGGACACCAGGGCGTGCACATGCGGGTGCCAGTTCGCCAGATCGCCCGCGGTCTGTACCACGGCCACCATCCCCGGCCGTAGGTCCTCCTCCCCCGTGCCAGCCACCATCAACTCCAAAACCGTCTCCCAGGCCGCGCGAGCGAGCCCGCCGAGCAGCTCCCGGTGGTGCAGGAAGTACGGCCGCAGCATCTTCGGCATCACGAAGACCCACTGCGCGTGTCCGACCTCCTCCAACACCTCCTCGCGGAGCAGGGCCGCGGTGGCCGCAGCGCGCCTGGCCGCACACGAAGGGCACAGCTCACGCGTCTTGCACGAAAAGGCGAGCAGGTACTCCGCGTGGCAGTCCGGGCACCGCACGCGGGCGAAGCCATTCTCGAAAAGCCCGCAGTCCAGGTACCGCCGCACAAGCTCGTCGACGAAGCCCCGCCAGAACCCGTACCGCCGCTCGAAGCGCTCCTCCCACTCAACCGTGCCAGGCACCGCTCTGCAGACTTAGGCCAAATCTCGAAACGGCAGATCGGCAAAGCGGTGCCTGGCACGGTTACGATTACGATTAATAGACGACTGGCCCGGCAATGACGGTTGCCCGGCGGCATATAAGGCAACTCCGTGACGAGGTTTCTCTGGTCGGTGGAGTCGTTACTTCCCGGGTCACGAGTCGGGGGATAATAGCCCCCCATCGACGTGACCAGCCGCTTCCGATCGTGCCTATTGCGCGGGCACGGTCTCCATCGGCAGGGCCGGGTCGGCGGCCCACTCCTGGAGGGAGGCGGTGTAGACGGCGACGTCGGTGTAGCCCAGCCGGGTCATGACAAAGGCGTTGGATGACGCGGCGATCCCGCCACCACAGTAGGTGATGTGCCGGGTGTCGTGGTCGCTCGTGTGCATTGCGGCCAGCTCATCGAGAGGAAGGTAGCGGCCCGACTCGTCGGTGAGCTGCATGACCGGGATGTTTACGGCACTGGGGATGTGACCGGGCCGCGCGTACATGGCCATCTCCCCGCGATAGTGGGGCTCCGGCAGGACGTCGACAATGTGCACGTTGCTGTCGTCGATGGCGCTGAGCACTTCGTCTCGATCGGCAATCAAGTGGGGTCGCACGGCAACGGTCAGTGTTCCCACGGGCCGTTGGGCCGTCTCGGTGGACAGCGGCCGGTCTTCGGCCGTCCAGGCTCCCAGGCCGCCGTCGAGCAGCGCCGCCTGGTCGAACCCGATCCAGCGCAGCATCCACCAGACCCGAGCGGCCCAGGCCGAGCCCATCGCGTCGTAAAGCACCACCCGAGATTCGTCGCCCACACCGAGCGCGCTCATGGCCGCGGCGAACTGCTCGGGCGTCGGCACCGCGAACTGGAGCTCGCTGTCAGCGTCGGCGAGGTCTCCCAGGAGGTCGGCGAAGCCGGCGGACGGGATGTGGCCGCTCTCGTAGTTGGCACGGCCGTTGACGATGTTGAAGGTGCCGTCCTCGTTCTGCTCCACCACGACCGTGCAGTCGAGGACCACGAGGTCCGGATCGTCGAGGTGCTCGCTCAGCCACTCCGTCGTGACGATGGTGTCAATCGCCGCCAAAGCAGGAGCGACGTCCTGGGCCACTGTTGGATCGGGCTCGGTTTGGGCGACGCCGCAGCCGATACCGAGGACGAGTACGGCAATCAGAACGAAAAGTCGTCGGGCATTCAGCGAATTCGACATGGTGCCTCCCTAAATCGTGATGAGGTTCGCATAATCGCACGCACGTGTCCATCCGTACATACCGTACCTCGACCTTCGACGTGTGAACCGATAGAACTGTAGACCAGCAAAGCGCTAACAAAAGCGATGCAGATGGCCCAACTGTACGCTCGAACCGGCGGCCCATCGGGGGCCTCCTTCAATTAGTCTCCTAATGAATATAGTGCTTTCAGAGTGTTTCGCCAGTTTAATTCGATAATTGAAGCAAACTGCTTCACACCGCTGTGGGGTCGAGTGGAAAAAAATATTGCGAGACGAGAGGCACAGTATTTGTATGTGTGCGCCTCCCCATTGGGGGCAACGGTTGGGATTCTGCCGGTCGATCTCATGTCCG
>JAIVTZ010000279.1:0-5524 GCA_049188105.1 Deltaproteobacteria bacterium
TTTTAAACGACGGCGGCGAAGGGTAGTCAGTATTGGTTTTTTCGCGAATCGGGCGACGCAGGCGAAGTCGCACTACGCCGATGAGCACGATTTGCGAAAAGCACGACAGATGGCTAGAATCACCGTCCGCAGTAGATACCCGGTGTGAACACCGGGCTAGGGAGTAGAGAATGAAAGTCGACTATATCGCCCGCAACGTCACACTCAGCGATCAGACCCGCGAGCTAGCTGAAAAGAAGCTGGCGAAGATCAAGAAGTACTTCAACGACATCATAGATGTCCGGATCGAGGTGTCGCAGGAGCGCCACCTCCAGGTGGTCGACCTGTCGGTCAATGGCAAGGATTTCGATCTCCACGCGACAGCCCAAAACAAGGACGTCACGGCCGCGATCCAGGAGGCTGTGGACAAGGTCGAGATCCAGGCGCGTCGCGCCAAGACCCGGCTCAAAGACCACAAGCAGCGGGCCGGATCCGAGGCGAAAACCGAAAGCGGATGGGCGGTCGATGTTCTCGAATCCGAATCCATCGCGTCCGGTGAGCCGAGGATCGTGGAAAAGAGCAGCATCCAGATCAAACCGATGTCGATCGAGGAGGCGGTTCTCCAACTCGATGACTCGAGCTACAACTTCCTGGTGTTTCGCAATGCCATGAACGATCGCGTCAACGTGATCTACCGACGTGTCGACAAAAACCTGGGATTGATCACACCCGAGCTCTGATGAAGATCCACAAGCTTATCGAGCCTGACAACGTGTTTATCGAGCTGGCGGCTGATGACGTCGAGTCGGCCCTTGCCGCGGTTGCCGACGTCTTCGCACCAAAGCTCGGCCTCGACCCGGAAGATGTGGTCGGGTCGCTGCTCGAACGCGAGGGTCTGGGATCGACCTCGGTTGGAAACGGTTTTGCGATTCCTCACTGCAAGACCCAGGGACTCCGACAGATTGCAATCGCACTCGTACGGTTCACCGAACCGGTGTCGTTCGGCGGTAACGGACACGATCCGGTCAGGTTCGCTTTTGTCGTGTTGTCGCCCCCTGACCAGCCGGCCGCGCATCTGCAAGTTCTGTCGCAGATCGCGCGGGTCTTGAAACGGCAGGATCTGCGGGCCGAGCTCTTGTTGGCGGCCGATGCCGAGGAGGTTGCAGGCGCCATTCGGCGGGCGGCGGAGGCGGAGGGTCTTTGACCGCCCCGGAGGCAATCCCCGTCGAGAGATTGCTGACCGAGCACCGCCTTGCCTCTCTCGATCTGGAAGTTGCGGCGGGATCGAGCGGATTGGCGAAGCGTCTGATCACCAACCCGAGAATCCAAAAGCCCGGTCTGGCGTTGGCCGGGTACTTACCGTACGTAAAACCAGGCCGGCTGCAGATCCTCGGCGAATCCGAGTATGACTATCTGGGTACCTTTGCCGGTGAGGAGTCGGAAGCGAGGCTGCGGCGCTTGATCGAGCTCGATATCCCGTGCATCGTCTCCACCAAGGGCGCCCGGCCGCCCAAAGCCGTGCTCGCCGCCGCCGATGCCGACGGTATGCCCTTGTTGGTGACGGCGACGAAGACCTCGGAGACCATCGAGACGATTTCGAACTTCCTCGAGGACGAGCTCGCACCACAGGTCCAGCTTCACGGAGTGTTGGTCGACGTCTTCTCGCTCGGAACCCTGATCATCGGTGATCCCGGGATCGGCAAATCGGAGTGCGCTCTCGAGCTCGTCTATCGGGGCCACCGGCTCGTGGCTGACGACACCGTGGTCATTCGGCGAACCCACCACCGCGGTCTGCTCGGGAGGCCGCACGCTCTGCTCGAAAACTACCTCGAGCTCCGCGGGGTCGGCATCATCGACGTGCGCAAGCATTTCGGGATGACTGCAACCTCGCCGGCGGTGACCGTCTCCCTGGTCATCCGGCTGACCAAGCTCACTCCGGAGGCGCGGGAGATGGAGCAGAAGTGGCGGGAGCAGATGATGGAGCATCCAAGCGCTTGGACCTCCACCAAGGACATTCTCGGAATCGAGATCCCGAAGTACACGATGGTTGTGGCACCTGGTCGCGACCTCGCGATCATGGTCGAAACGGCAGTTCGAAAGTGCCTTCTTGCGCAGCGAGGGATCGAGGATGAACGTGGTTTTCTCGAGAGCGTGAACCTCATGGCGGAGGGCATGGATGATGAGTAAAGCCACGTTCAACGGACCGTTCGTGATCACCGGGCTCTCCGGGGCGGGCAAGTCCGTGCTCAGCCGCAGCCTGGAGGACATCGGCTACTCGTGCGTCGACAACATTCCGCTCGATCTGGTGCCGCTGCTCTTCGCCCGCACGGACGAGGGGATGGACCGCCTGGCGGTCGTCCTCGACGTCCGCACGCGCGGGATGATCCAGCTCTTTCCGGATTTTTTCCGCGAGCTCAGAGAGAAGTACGCCGGTCTGCGGCTTATCTTCGTCGAGGCCTCGCCAGAGGTCCTCCTGCGGAGGTTCTCGGTGGCGCGCCGCCCCCACCCGCTTCCGGACCTCGGGTTGGAACAGGCGATCACCGAGGAACGGGGGCTGCTCGAGGAGGTTCGCGGGCTCGCCGATCTCGTCATCGACACCACCGGGCTTTCCCCCCACGATTTGCGCCGGCAGATGCTGTCCCTGGCCGGCGGCGATCAGAAGTCCCAACCTCTCACGGTGGAGGTGCAGAGCTTCTCCTACCTCCAGGGCGTGCCGGCGACAGCAAGCCTCGTATTCGACGTTCGTTTTCTCCCAAACCCGTTTTTCGAGGAGTCCCTCAGGGCGCTTTCGGGCGACGACCGGCCGGTTGCGGAGTGGCTCGGGAAATTTACAGAGGTCGACGAGGCGTTCGATCGGATCATGGACCTGATATCGTATCTCCTGCCCTGCTATGCCGAGGAGATGAAAACCCACGTCGGCATAGCCATGGGTTGCACCGGTGGCCGGCACCGTTCGGTCTACTTCGCCGAGAGGATTGCGAAGGTCCTCAAGGAGGAGGGACGCAACGTGGTCGTCCACCATCGTGACAAGGATCGTTGGAGGTACTCATGATTCCCGTCATCGTCCTCACCCACGGCAACCTGGCGTCGGAGCTCTTGCACGCTGCGCAGACCATCGACCCAAATTTGGTCGAGGCCTCGGCGATGTCGCTGCCGTGGGATGTGGATTCGGATGAAGCCTCTCGGGCGTTGAAGAAACAGCTGCGGGAAATCGACAAGGGAGAGGGCACACTGATCCTCACCGACATGTTCGGCGGTACCGCCACCAATCTCGCCCTCCCATTTTTAGAACCGGAAAAGGTCGAGGTCGTCACCGGCGTCAACTTGCCGATGCTCGTCAAGCTCGGTTCGCTCCAGGGAAGGTCTCTCTCTCTCGAAGAGCTGGCAACGGGCCTCACGGCCGCCGGGCAAAAGAGTATCCGCGTGGCCAGCGAGTTCCTGCACGCCAGGGCCTCCACCTGACACGGGAAGGCAAGCCGGCCCACCAGCGAATACAATAGACAGGCTGAGCGTGAACAGATCACGCCGCCCCACACAGTTTCGAGGAGTGAAACAGATGACTCAAGAGCAGGTGACGATTACCAACAAGCTCGGGCTACACGCCAGGGCCGCTGCAAAGCTCGTCCATACCGCCAGTGCCTTCGAGTCCGAGATCTACGTCGGTACCGTGCATGAGGAGGTCAACGCAAAGTCGATTCTCGGCATCCTCACCCTGGCGGCCACCAAGGGAACCCCGCTCAACGTCCGCGCCGACGGCGCCGACGAGGATGCCGCGGTCAGGGCGATCGTCGAGCTGTTTGCGAACAAGTTCGGGGAGGATCAGTGAGTCGAGTTCTGAGCGGGCTCGGGGTTAGCCCCGGCATCGCCATCGGCGAGCCGGTGGTTCATGAGACGCGTCCGATATCGACTCTGCGTATCACGATTCCGACCGAAGACGTCGAAGCTGAGATCGAACGATTTCGGAACGCGATCAGTGCCGCCGTCAAACACATCCAGGAGAACAGGGACCGCGCGGCGCAGCAGATGGGGGAAGAGTACGCCGCGATCTTCGAAGCTCACCAGCTCATCGCCTCGGATCCATCATTCGTCGAACCGGTGGAGCAGGTGATCCGAGAAGAGGAGGTGAACGCGGGTTGGGCCATCGACCAGGTCCTCGAAAAGCTCATCTCCCGATTCGAAGCCCTGCCGGACGAGTACCTTGCCGATCGCAAGGCCGACGTTGTCGACGTCGCGAACCAGATCCTCGCCGCTCTTCACGGTATCGATCTCGGACAACTCGAGCACCTCGATCGACCGGTGATACTGGTGGCCGACGATTTGCCACCATCGGCTGCGGTCCAACTGCCGCTCAACAAGATGCTCGGATTCGCTCTCGAAACGGGAGGTCCCACTTCCCACACGACCATCATCGCCCGCTCGCTGGGCATCCCGGTAATCGTTGGCGCCCACGGAGCGTGTAACGAGGCCAAACGGTCACGTCGTCTCGCCCTCGACGCCTCAGAGGGAAAGATCATTTTCGACCCCAATCCCGCCGAGTTCAGCGAGTACACGTCCCGCCAACGCGAGCACAACGAGCGACGGGCTGCCCTTCTCAAGATGCGCGCCATGCCGACCGTGACCCGGGATGGTCATTTCATCGAGCTGCTCGCCAACATCGACCTTCCCGCCGAGGTCGAGCAAGCGCTGCAGTGGAATGTCGGCGGTATCGGATTGTATCGATCCGAGTTCCTGTACATGAAGATGAGCCCGAAACTCCCCTCGGAGGAAGAACACCTCGAGGTCTACCGCGAAATGGTGTCGCAGATGGCGCCGGCTCCGGTGACCATCCGCACTTTCGATCTCGGCGGCCGAAAGCTGGCCCGCGAGGTCATCGGAGGGTCCGAGGCCAACCCTGTTCTCGGTTTGCGGGGTATTCGTCTCTGCTTTTCGCGGCCGGACTTCTTCCGCACCCAGCTGCGGGCCCTGCTGCGGGCTGCCGGGGAGTTTGAAGAAGGCCGGGTGCAGATCATGTTCCCGCTCATCAGCTGCATCGACGAATTTCGGGTCGCTCGGTTGGTGGTTCGCGAGATCAACGACGAGCTCCTGAATCAAGGCCATGCGGTGCACGCGAACGTCCCGCTCGGTGCGATGGTGGAGGTGCCGTCAGCGGCCGTGATGGCGCGGGAACTCGCGCGAGAGGTGGATTTCATCTCCATCGGCACCAATGATCTCATCCAGTACTCGCTGGCGGTCGATCGTTCGAATGATCTGGTCGCAGACCTTTACCGTCCAACGAGCCCGGCCGTTCTCCGTCTCGTGGCCAATGTGATCGAGGCCGGGAAGGCCGAGGGCGTTCCGGTCTCGATGTGCGGTGAGATGGCATCGGACCCCCTGATGGTGCCCGTGCTGGTGGGTCTGGGTCTGGAGAAATTCAGCATGAACCCGCAGGCGATTCCGGTGGTGAGGGCGCTCGTAAGGCAGCTCTCCTTCCGCGAGGCTGCGCACATCGCGCGCCAGGCCTCCAAGCTGGTGACAGCCCGGGAGGTCGAAGAGTACCTCCTCGAAC
>JAIVTZ010000280.1:0-5521 GCA_049188105.1 Deltaproteobacteria bacterium
ACCGTTGTCCTCGTACACCCTCGAAATCTGTGATGTGAGTCGTTTGATTCATGTGCTACGTTTCACAAGACAGACTTGGGAACGCATGGATCGTTAGATAGGCCGATGGGCCGCTTCCACGGGCGAAGAGTGTGGGTGTAAAAGCCGCGTCAAAGGGAAAGATTATGATGCGCCAGTTGCAACGCGGTTTTCACCGACAAGAAAGGGTGATAACAAGCATGAGAACGATGAATATCAGACGCATTATCAATGGATTCGTGGCAATTGCCGCTCTTGCGATCCTATCGGGCTGCGGC
The DNA here is from genome assembly GCA_049188105.1 of Deltaproteobacteria bacterium. Lineage (GTDB taxonomy): Bacteria > Acidobacteriota > Thermoanaerobaculia > Thermoanaerobaculales > Sulfomarinibacteraceae > Sulfomarinibacter. The sequence continues at coordinate 297 of JAIVTZ010000280.1, forward strand.
GATAAAGACCAGCCTGAGCCGGCGATGAAACTCGCTGTTGATGCCGCCGAAGCCAAAGCTATCGCCAAGGAGGCCTACGTCTACGGCTTCCCGATGGTGATGGGCTACAAGACCATCTACAACTACGTGGTCGACAAGGAGAATCCCGAGTACAAGGGCCCGTTCAATCAGCTCATGTGCGACGCGCGGCTCTTCACCCCGGACGACAGGGCCATCGTGACGCCGAACGCCGACACGCCCTACTGCATGTTCTGGATCGATCTCCGCGCTGAACCCATGGTATTGACCGTGCCCGAGATGGAGCCCGAACGGTTCTACCACTTCCAACTCGTCGACCTCTACACCCACAACTTCGCCTACGTGGGGACCCTCACCACCGGCAACGGCGCCGGCTCCTTCCTAATCGCCGGACCCGACTGGGATGGAGAGAAGCCCGACGGCATCACGGATGTGATCCGGAGCGAGACGGACTACATCTTCAACGTCACCCGGACCCAGCTCTTCGGCGCCGATGACCTGGCGAGGGTGGCGGAGATCCAGGAAAGCTACGGTTTGCAGCCGCTCAGCGCTTTTCTCGGTACGGAAGCTCGGCCGGCGGAGGCGATGCCCGATTTCCCCGAGTGGGTTGAAGGCTCCCAGTTCGACGAGCGTTTCTTCGGCTATCTCGACTTCATGATGTCGCTACTCGAAAGGCCGGGAGACGGGGAAGAAGAGCTCTGGGGTCGCCTTGCCCGCCTCGGCATCGGGCCGGAGAACACCTTCGACTACGCGGCGCTGTCTCCCGAAATCCACGAGGCGCTGAAGGCCGGGGTCAAGGACGGCTTCGGCGAGATCGAGGAGTTCCTCGCGAAGTACACGAGCGACCCGCTGATGAGCGGCAAGATCTTCGGCACACGGGCGTTCCTCGTCGAGAGCGCACAGGCGAACTTCGGGTTGGAGAACTCCGACATGCTTCGTTCGGTGGCGGCTCACATGGGCCTCTACGGCAACTCAGCCGAAGAAGCGATCTACCCCGTCTATCTCACCGATGCCGACCAGCAGCCGCTCGACGCGTCAGCGAACCGGTACACCCTGACCTTTGCAGAGGGACAGCTGCCGCCCGTGAAGGCGTTCTGGTCACTGACCATGTACGACGGCAAGACCCAGCTCTTCATCGAGAACCCCCTCGACCGCTACCTGCTGAACTCGACCATGATGGATCAGTTCCGGGTGGCGAAGGACGGCTCCCTCACCCTGCACATCCAGAAAGACTCTCCCGGCAAGGACAAGGATGGCAACTGGCTACCAGCCCCCGATGGGCCGTTTTACATGGTGCTCCGCCTCTACGGACCCGAGGATGCGGCGCTCGATGGCGAGTGGACACCGCCTCCGGCCGCGAAGGTTTATTGACCGCCTACACCTGGCTGGCGGACTTCATCGGATTGCAGAACGCTGGGCTGGTGGCGCACCTTTACACCGGCGGCGCGATCGAGGGCCAGTTCTAGGTGGGCCGGGAGATCTCACCTCAAAACACGAACGTCACGTTCGCGTTGATCGCGCTCTGTCGAACGTTGACCTTGATCTTCTCCTTGCCATCCTTCTCGTAGGCCACGTCGGAGCCAAAGAGGCCGAGACCGACCCCCACGTGGCGGGAAAAGAACCAGGTGAGACTCGCCCAGGTGGAAAAAATCCGTCCATTGTGCTCGCCGAACGAAAGATCAATGGCAGAGGTTCTGATCTCCAGGATGAGGTTTTTCCTCAGCGCTTGGTTGATGAAGAAGCCGAAGCTCGGTACGGGGGCGACGACATCGACACTCTCGCTCCTGAACTCGGCCTGGTCGGGGTCGTCATTGATCACCACCTGCCCCGCGAGCGCCAGCTTATACTTGAAGACCGCAAGTCCTGCCGTGATACCGGCCTCGGTCTTGCCGTTGTTGATGAAGCTGTACTGGTACTCGAAATCCGCTACCTGGTTGACGAACTCGCTGGCGACCTCGCCGATGAACTCCAGGTCGAGAATCGGTACCGACCCTTCGATCACGGCGTATGCGTCACGATCGAAGTTGCCGTAACTAAATCGGATCACGTGCTTGTGGTTCTTGGTGAATCGGTAGAAACCCTCGAGGCCGAAGGTGGAGATCTGCTCGTCGAATCCGAGAACGTCCTCGAGGTCGATCAACGCTCCAAGGCCTCTGCCGGCGGCAACATCGGTGTTCAGGTTGACGAGACCGCCGATGATGCGGATCGAAAAACGATCCCCGAGGTATCGAGTCTCGTCGCTCTCCTCGGTCTCTTGCGCGGTGGCGACAGGGGCCAGGGCTGCCAACAAAAGGAACACGGCGAGTGCGCTCAGCACGGTTGATCGAGCCATCGTGTCCTCCCAAACCCCGGCACTGACGAGCCGAGTTTAGCACCGGGCGCTCCGCGAGCGCGGAATTTCGAATTTCGGATTTCTCGCCGAACCCCACGCGGCAGCCGGGACGGCTGCCCCACAAAACTTCCCGGAGCGTTTGTGGGGCAGGCGTCTCGCCTGCCGGGCGACGGGCAGGTACGGGCGCGGACTCGGACGCGGGATTACCCTTGCGTGAAACCACAACGCCTCCTCGGGCATAGGACGGTGTGAACTAAAACCACCGAGGAGGAATCATGAATTTTCGAGATACGATCAACCGCATCAACGGCCTGACTTTGCAGGTCACCGACAAGCTTGGCTCTATCGCACCGCTGGCGACACGCATCGTCATCGGCCTGGCCTTCTACCAGGCCGGCATCGGCAAGTTCCGGCACTTCGAGAACGTGGTCGGCTTCTTCCAGGGGATAGGAATCCCGTTCCCGGCATTCAACGCCGGTCTTGTCGCCTCGATGGAGACGGTCGGCGGGATCATGCTGATCCTCGGCCTCTTTACGAGGTTCTTTGCCAGCGGTCTGTCGATCACGATGGTGGTCGCCCTGCTGACCGCCGACAAAGCGGACTTTCTGGCCTCGTGGGGCAGCGCTGCGGAATCATCCCCCACCGACATCACCGCGTTTGTCTTTCTCCTGTTCCTGCTGTGGCTGATTGCCTACGGCGCCGGCAAGCTGAGCCTCGACGCGTTGCTGCGGAGGGTGCTGGGATTCGAGCTCAAAGGCGCGGGCGACGCGAGCTCGGCCGCAGCCTGAGAAATTCGCGCCACCGTGTAACCATTCGCGCCGTTCAAGCTCATGTAGTTCGAAATCAGAATAAACGAGACGCAGACTCAGTTATGATAAGAAGCCCATTTATCAACCAACAACCTCCCGAGGAAAGGGGAATAAAATGAATTCGAAAGTCAAGAAGCTTCTGGTCAACGCAGCGATGGCAGGAATGATCGCCGGTGTCGGCACGATGGGTGCGCCCAGCGCCTCCGCAGCGACCAATCCTTCTGAGAGCGTCCGCAATGGGTGCGGCGGCAAGGACGGCTGCGGCGGCAAGTCGGGCGACAAGGCGGAGAATGCCGACAAAAACGCCTGTAAGGGCATGAACTCCTGTAAGGGCAAGGGCAACTGCAAATCGGGCGACAACGGCTGCGCCGGCAAGAACTCGTGCAAGGGCAAGGGCGGCTGCGCGTCCGAGGACGCCAAGCACGGCTGCAAGGGCCAGAACGACTGCAAGGGCCTCGGCGGCTGCAAGTCGGGCGACAACGGTTGCGCGACCAAGAACTCCTGCAAGGGCAAGGGCGGCTGCGCGGTCCCCGTCCAAAAGGCATAGGATCCCCGATTCCGGCGTGGGCCCCGGGTCGATCCCGGGGCCCGTCGCCATACTCGTGTTCGATCGAGCCTCTCGAAAGCCGGGGGGCTGGCTCGAACCCGAAAACAACAATCGACGACCGGTACTGGAGAGATGAGATGACCGAAAACCGCTGGAGCTTCCCCGACCTCGGCCTCGGAGTCGGGCTGCGGACCCCGCACTACGCCCACATCCTGTCGGAGAAACCGGACATCGGGTTCTTCGAGGTATTGACCGAGAACTACCTCGACACCGGCGGTCGCCCGCTCTACCTGCTCGACCAGATCGCCGAGCTCTACCCGATGGTGATGCACGGCGTCTCCATGTCCATCGGCAGCACCGATCCCATCGACTTCGACTATTTGGCCAAGGTCAAGGCTCTCGCGGCCCGCACCGGCGCGCTGTGGATCTCGGACCACGTCTGCTGGACCGGCGTCCTCGGCCGCAACACCCACGACCTGCTGCCCCTCCCCTACACCGAGGAGAGCCTCAAGCACTCGGTCGAGCGCATCAAGGTGGTGCAGGACTACCTCGACCGGCCCCTGGTCATGGAGAACCCCTCCACCTACCTCGAGTTCGCCGCCTCCGACATGCCCGAGTGGGAGTGGGTGGCGCGGATGGCGGAGGAGGCCGACTGCGGTTTGCTCTTCGACGTCAACAACGTCTACGTGTCGGCCTACAACCACGGGTTCGACCCGGTGGAGTACATCGATGCGATTCCGGGCGAAAGAGTGTGCCAGTACCACCTCGCGGGCCACACCAACAAGGGCACCCACATCATCGATACCCACAACGACCATGTCCTCGACCCGGTTTGGGAGCTCTTCGGCCACACCATCCGCCACGTCGGTCTGCGCGCCACCCTGCTCGAGTGGGACGCCGACATCCCGCCCTTCGAGGTCGTCCACCAGGAGGTTCTCAAGGCGGACGACTGGCGGCGGCAGGAGGTGGCCAATGTCGCCTGAACAACCGAAACTCGATCGTCTGCAACGTTGGATGCAAGAGGTTGTTGTTCATCCCGGGACCGTCGACGAGGCCATTGCTTCACCGGCCGCCGAGCGCGAGTTCCCGAGCGAGCGGCTCGGCGAGGTGGTGCTGCCATCGGAGACGATGACCTCCGCCGAACGCGTCGGCGTCTACCAGGGCATGTACCTGATGCGGATGGAGGAGGCGCTGGAGACCGACTACCCGGTGATCCGCTACCACCTCGGTGACGTCGCGTTTTCGCACCTCATCGAGGCGTACGTCCAGCGCTATCCGTCGCGCAGCTACACCCTCAACCGTCTCGGGGACCACCTGCCGCAGTTCTTCCTCGACGAGCCGGAGTGGCCACAGGCCGCGTTCCTCCACGATCTGGCGCGCCTCGAGCTCGCCATGACCCAGGTCTTCGACGAGCAGGAGTCGCCGGTGCTGTCGGCCGAGGAGCTCGAGGCCGTGCCCCCCGACGCCTGGGAGAACGCGCGGCTCAAGCCCATCGCGGCCTTTCGCCCGCTCAGATTCC
>JAIVTZ010000281.1:0-5495 GCA_049188105.1 Deltaproteobacteria bacterium
TACAACCACTTCATCAGAGAATCGTCGGAATCGTCTGACCTGGGGTCCTATATAACAAAGAACGAGCACGGGTATGGCTGTCGGTGCCTGCCTTAGTGGCTTTGCCTGGAATGCCACCCGTGCTCGTTAGCCATGCGCGCCGTCTGATAGGGACCTCGCCCAGATGGCTGATAGAGGCTCGACGACACGCGGCATGGCCATTGTACCGAAAGGGGGACCAGCAGGTGAACAAAGATGTGAGGGTCGTCGGGTTTGATTGCGCCGAAGACGCGCATTGTGCGGTTCTGCTCGACACAGACGGGGAGTTCGAAGAGCGGGTCGATGTGATCAACGAGAGGGGGCAGATTCAGGAGTCTCTAGCCGGACTGATGCTGGCGGTAGGGCCGGAAGTGAAGCTGGTGGTTGTGGTCGAGTCAAAGCGATCTCATGGTCGAGTCGTGGCCGATGTCGCGGCGGAACTTGGATGTGAGGTGTGGCAGGTCAACACGGTGGCCCTGAATCACTTCAGGGACCTGGAGGGCCAGCCACGCAAGGACGACGAGTGGGATGCCTACCTGGGTGCGCGAATGTTGTTCTTGCGGATGGGTGGGTGCCGGATCGCGACGGAGACTACCGAAGAGGAGCGGGTCCTCTCGCGCCTGACCCGGGTCTACAGCCGAGAAACGAACGACCGCAAGCGGCAGATCGCACGGCTACGCGCCGTGTTGCTGGAGCTGGCGCCAGAGATGCTGCACGCTTCATGGGAAGGACCACAGCCGGGCAGCAAGGCGGTGCTGTACCTACTGGAGCGATGGCCGGGCTTCGAGGGCCTCGAGAGAGCCCAGCTTCGCAGCATCGAGAAGATCCTGCACCAGTGCCGGTACGGGTCGAAGGCAACTCATGTGGCGAAGTTGATCCGCAACATGGCAAGAGGGATCGATCTCGGCGCTCAAGAGCGATCGGCCTTTACTTTGGAGCTCAGTATCCTGGTACGACAGATCCAGGTCTGCAATGAGTCCGCGGACCACCTGTACGCCGAAATAGCACGCCGCGTCGAGCGCCACCCTGTGGGCCAGAAGCTGCTCGAGATGCACGGAATCGGCCCGGTGATCGCCGGGGTCTTGGTGTCAGAGCTGCTGCCCGTCGCGCGCACCTCGACAGAGCCGAAGTGTGCCACTTACTCGGGCGTGACCCCGCTTGCGAGGAAGAGCGGTAAGAGCCTCAACAAAGACCGGCTGGCGCAAGGGGTCAATAAGCGGGTCCTGCATGCCCTGTACACGTCCTCAGTCGTTGCCATCAAAAACAGCGCTGTGGACCGAGCCTACTACCAAAAAAAGCTCCGCGACTACGCCGGCCATCCCAAACCCCATGTCGCCGCATTCATCGCGCTGTCCCGCCAACGGCACAAGCTCATTCACAAGCTGATGACCACCGACGCCAGGTACGACAAAGAAACGCTCATCGCCCGGCACCTCGAGCGTATCGAACAGACCAGGGCGGCAGCGGCATGAAGACCGTGGTGCGCCGGGCTGTGGAAGGACTTGCCCTCTCCTCCCCCTGCACCCCCTCCTCACCCAGCTGTGGATCTGACGCCCTATGGAAAGCCAGCCCTTCGGAAGGGCCGCCTTCCCACAGGGCTTGGAAAACCCGCGGCGGGTTTCCCACAGCTCCACAGCCTCGACGACGACGAAGTTCATTCTTCTCGAATTTGGGCTTGACTCTTTATAGAGGCACCTCTCGGGAAGCGCGCTGAAAAACGGCGGAGCCGCGGTGAGCCTGACGTCTCACGGGGCGACCGACAACCGGACGATGACCGGATCGTGGTCCGAGGCGCGGTTGTTGGTTGGGAACTCCGCGTTGAGGTGAACGATGTCGACGTCGGCGCCGCCGGCCAGACTCGGGCTCACCAGAATGTGGTCGAGAGCCTGGGAGTTCCCCAGATACACATAGGTGTAGCGGTCGTCGAGCGGCAACCGCACGACCAGGTTCTCGAGCCCCGCTTCTTCGAGGGTTGAGAGCGGTTCCGAGGCCTCGAAATCGTTGAGGTCGCCCAGCACGACGACGCCCGCCTCCGGGTCGCGGGTCAGCAGCGCGTCGACGAACTCCGCCACCACCTCGGTCTGGGCATTTCGGCGATCTACCGAGGGTGTTTTCGGGGGCTGACGCCTCCCAAAGAGTGGATCATCGCCGCCCTTGGAGGCCAGGTGCAGGTTGACGAAGAAGAGACGACGCCCGGCGAATCGAAACTCCGCCGCCAGCGGCTTGCGGCTGCCGCCGCGGCCGTCCTCGCGGGCGGCGAACACCGGGTTGCCAGGATCCACCAGACCGGGGCTGCAGGTCAGCGATGGACCATCGGCCACGTCGACGCGCGTTCCCTCGCCGCATCCTGTGCGATCCACGAGCTCGACCCGCTTCGGGTTGAAGAGAAACGCCGTCCGGATGTTGGCGCCGGGCTGGCCGCCGTCCGCGTTGTCGGCGGGATCGACGGACCGCGCCTCGTACCGCGGCCCACCCGCGACCTCGATCGCGTCGGCCAGACGCCGCAAGGTCTCATCGGCGCTCACCGTGCCGTCGTCCGTCGGACCCGAGTCATCCTGCACCTCCTGGACGGCAAGGATGTCGGGTGAACCGAGGTTGCCGGTGACAACCAACGCCAAGCGACGGAACTTCTCGTCCGACGACTCGGCAGAGAGATTTTCCAGGTTGAAGGTGGCCACCCGCAAGTGAGCGGCGTCGCCCCTCAGAGACGTCCGCTCACGATTGAGTCCGCCGGGAACCACGTTGGTCAGCGGACGAGTGTTGAGCAGCTTGTAGCTGCCGAAGCTGTAGTGGAGGATGCCTTCGATTTCGCCGGTGCGCCGGTCGCCGACCGCGAGCTCGGGCGGATCGTGCACCAGCCTGTCATCGATCACCACCCGCTGCGGGTTGGCGTTGTCGTCGAGCAGCCGGACGCCGCCACGGGAGGTTCTGAGCGCCGCACCCCCTCCGCCATCGGCCAGCACCACGATCTCGCCGTGGCGCGAGGTCGGCCCCACCACCACCGGGTTGGAGATGCGAACCCGCATCCCTTCCAGGCTTTCGAAGGCGTCCGCCGCATAGCGGGTGGAATCGAAGGTCCGCAGGCCAGGGGAGGCGATCTCCGGCTGCGGAATCTCCAGACCGTCCGCGCCGAGAGTGACCGGCGTCGGCAGATCGTGGTCGCGTCCCACGATGTCCAGGCCCGAAACCACGAGCCGGGTGACCGGCAGCTCCTCGCGCCAGGATCGTTCCTCGACACGGCCCCGGAGATGGACGACATCACCGACCGCCACCTGCGGCAAGCCTTCGAGCGCGGTCACCAGCACACCCTCCGAAGTGGCCGGGTTGCCGTCGCCGATCGGCTCCTGGATCCAGAAAGCCTGTCCCTTGCGACTGCCCAGGAGGGCCGTGACCACTCCCGAAACCCCGGCGACACACCGGCGGGCCAACGGCGAGACATGTGACGCGCCCTGGATCTCGTGCACCATTGCAGTCGGCACCTCAACGACCGGCGGCGCGACGCCGGCCAGGGCGAAGAGCAAGACCTGGTTATCCTGAACCGAGGGTTGAAAGTTGTTGTCGGCAACCATGACGAGCAGCCGCCCACCGTCATCCAGGGCAGGGCCCAGGGCCATGCCCTCGATGTTGTCGGGAGCGATCCCGAGATCCCCGAGGTCGGCGATCAGGATTTTGGCTGCCGGCCTCGGAACGAGTTCCTCGTTCCGGGCCAGGCTTTCAATAGCTTGAATGTCCGTCGCCCCATCGAGTTTTACGAGGTAGAGGCGCACCCGGTTGCCGACACCCGCGGAGAACGACCGCTCGATCACCAGCAACCGGTGATCGTCGATTGCGAGGATCTCGGAGACGCCGTTGGTGCGAAAGGCGGAGGTGGGCCGCGGCTCGTCGGGGACCGGTCCCACCTCGTAGAGGTACTCGGCGACGGTTTTTCCGGTGGTGACGTCGATCACGAGGATGCGGGCCGGGCTGCCCTGGCCGAGATCCGCCGCTGGTCCGTCCTGGAGGAGGGCGTTCTCGACGACGGCGAAGAGCCGGTCACCCGCCGGTGTCAAGGCAAGACCCTCGAAGGCTAAATTGTCTCGGACCCCCCGCGCGCCGTCCGCACTCGCGAGGTAGCGCTCCGGCAGCGGAATCGCGCCAAGCATCCGCCCATCGAGGGAGAAGCGGCCGATCAACGGCTGAACGCCTCGGTGCGGGACGCCCTCAGAGCTGATCAAGAGCGTCCCGTCGGGGCCGAGGACGAGCGCCTCCGGATCGACCTCACCCCGAGCGAGGAGGCCCCCATCGAGGTTTCTCAGGGCGGTCGCTTCGAGGACCTCGATCGTGGCCTCATTTCCCGCACGACTGACCGTGAGGGTGAAGAAACGCGCCGGACCGTAGCGACCGCGGTCGTCCGACACGACGTAGAAGAGATCGCAACCGGGATCGTAGGTCAACCCCGACAGCCCACCCACCAGGATGCCGTCAACCTCGAGGTCTCCCGGGAGAGAGGTTTTGGCCAGTAACTGGAGACTGAACTCGGCGGCCGATGCCGATCCGAGCGAGCCGAGGACGATGCCGAGTGCGAGGACGGTGAGCTGAAGCGCCCGCCGGCGGCTCACTCGAAGGCCCACTCCAGCTCTTCGAGCTTCTTCTTCTCCGCAGCGGAGATCGAGCCGATCCCGAGGAACCCGCCCGCCGCCTCGGCGACGGCGCGGGCGCGGCCGATCGACGAGCTCTTCAGATGGGTCCTCCCCCGTTCGCCGAGCGAGCCTATGAGCTCCTCGATATAGCCTCGCCACGCCTCGAGGAGAGCCGGGCCGGGAGGGGTCGCGAGCCAGTTCCGGAGCAGATCGCAGGTCGGGCTACCCTCCTCCACCCCGCGTTCCAACGCGGCCTTGATGATGGCGTCGCGCTCCTTCGGCTGGATCTGACCGTCCGCCCACGCCACCTCGACGAGGGGCACCAACATGAAGGCGATCAGGGTCTCCGGCTCCACCTCGAGCTCGATCAGCGCGTCGAGGATCTCCTCGTTCTCGATGTTGAGGTACTTCCGGAAACCCTCTTTCTTTTCCTCAAGCGCGGCCGCCTCGCGAAGTTCCTGCAGGATCCGTGCATTCTCCTTGGCGAAGAAGCTATCCTCGAGCGCCTTGGCCGTGGCCTTCAGACCGGGGACGTGTTCGGTGTACTTCATGGGTCCCGTCTCCTCCCTCTCGCATTGTTGGGGCGTGCGGTCTCGTGCCCGCCGCTGATTATGCCATGGACGGGAAGGCAAGCTCGGATTTCGAATTTCGAATTTCGAATTTCGAATTTGCGGTCCCCCAAGCCTGCATTCTCTGCTGGGAAGCCCCAGTCGGCGTGGCGCTGTCGCGGAGGGCCTCGTTGCGAGGAAGGTATTAGGTATTAGGTATTAGGTATTAGCTCCACCCACCACCGACTTGCACCCTCCACCTGGAACCGACAGTCGGCGCGCCGCTGTCGCGAATGCTGACCGGACGTGC
>JAIVTZ010000282.1:0-5487 GCA_049188105.1 Deltaproteobacteria bacterium
CCTCGACGATGATCGGCACCGCGAGGATCGTGAATTCACCCGACACGCAGGCTCTGTTCACCAACGGGGGAAATGCCGAGCTGGAGCTCGGCGGTCCCAGAGGGCCCAGGGCGAATTCTGCCAACTGGTGCCGCCTGTCAACGCCGTTGAGTTACAATGACACGAGGTATTCACACACAGTTCGCGGTACGGGTCACGCACCAAAAGGCCTTATTTCGCGGAAGCTGAGCCCCGACCGCGGCGGAGAGCTGGTGAGACATGCGGACGAGGCGCAGGTGGTTCTCGATCGAGGTCGTCCTCCTGATCGTGATGACCTTCTCCTGGCGCGCTTCCGCCTCGGCCGCGGAGCCGCTCTTTGGCGGCGATGACGTCCTCGACCTCACGATTTACGGACCGTTGACGAGCCTGACGCGTGGTACACCGGACTCCACCCCTGTCGCCGGCCGGCTCGAGCTTGGGAACGGCGAGACGATCCCGATGACATTCTCCACGTACGGCATCAGCCGCCTTCGTGAGTGCGGGACGCCCTGCCTCAAGATCATGGTCGAGGAGGAACACGCTCGCGGTACAGTCTTCGAAGGCCACCACAGCGTGCGATTGGTGACACCATGTCACCACGGGAGCAGCTACGACAGGTACATCCTGCTCGAGTACCTGGTCTACAAGAGTTACGCGGTCATCGCCGAACCCGCGTTGCAGGTGCGGCTGGTTTCGTGTCGCTTTCGCGACAGCGAAAAGCGGTCTTTCGACGAGACCGGGCTCGCATTTTTCCTCGAGGACATCGGGGCGACCGCCGACCGTCACGGCAAGAGCTGGCTCGATATTCGGTCACAGCCCATCGCCGATCTGAATTCTGCACAGCTCACCTTGTTGACCCTCTTTCAGTTCATGGTGGGCAACACCGATTGGTCGGCGCTATCGGGTCCGGCAGGCCGGCGGTGCTGCCACAACATGGCGATCCTCGGCGCGGAAGGCGACCGGTACAACACACTGCTGCCCTTCGACTTCGACCAGGCGGGTCTGGTCGACGCACCCTACGCCGCGCCCGATGAGGGACTTGGGATCGGCCGGGTCACCGAGAGGGTGTACCGCGGCTTTTGCAGGCACAACGACGACCTTCCCGCCGCCATCGCTGTATTCAACGAAATGCGGCCCGAGCTCGAGGAGCTCTTCAATCAGGACGGGCTTCCGAACCCGAAAGTTCGAAAACGCGCGTTGAAGTACATCCACACCTTCTACAACACGATCAACGACCCTCGAAAATTGAAGAACAGGATCCTCAGCGACTGCCGATAGTTGGAGACCCTTTACCACCGCCTGCAGATCACACAGGCGTTGATGCCGCCCACGCCCATGTTGATCTTCCCGGCCACGTCACCCTCCGTCGGGCGACCCTCATCTTGCACCAGGCAGCGGTAGTAGGGGCGGATCTGGTCGTGGATCTCGTCGCTCGAGAGATTCACGGGAAGCAGCTCACCCTTGGAAAATCCGAGATGCTGAGCTGTGAGCTCCCACCCGCCACAGACCGACATGCCGTGTCCAAATGTGCCCTTGCGGGCCGTGAACGCCGTGGACTCTGAGAGTACCTCGAGAGTGTTCTGAAGCTCGCTCCAGTCGCCCGGCGTGGCGGTTGCGTGCATGTCCCATGTGGCCACATTCTCCGGTTCAACACCGGCCTCGGCCAGGGCCTGCTGAATGGCAAGCCGCGGTCCCTCCTTTGAAGGAGTGATGATGTGGTCGGCATCCGAGGAAATCGCAACACTGAGGACTTCAAGGCCAAGTGGTTTGAACCCTTTCTGGGTGAGGTAGTCTGCGTCACCCACGATCCAGATGCAGGCGCCTCCTGCCACGTGGGTCCCACGGAAACCGGTGAAGGGCTTGGAGACTTGCCCGTCATGGGACAAGACCTTGGCGCCATAGAACGTACCGACTGACAGGGCGTGTGGCTCCGGATCGGTCATGCCGATCACGGCCACCTTTGCCTGGTCAGAGCGGATCGCGTCGATCGCCATTTTCAGGGCAACGCTGAAGCCAGAGCACGCGGCAAGCGGGGCGATCGCCGGCCCGGTGATGTTCGCAAGCATGGAGATCTGGGCCCCCGGAATATTCGGAATATTCCACAACAGCCTGGGGTCGACCGCACTCCATGGTTCGGTGGGGCAGCCGTACTCGGCATTGAGCTTCCGACGAGTCGTCATCTTGCGACGGATGATGTTTTTCTTGCCGTTCTCGATGTCGCCGGTGATGCCCTCACTCTCAATCTCACTGTGCTTGTCCAGGTATCGCCGGAGACCGTCTGAGCGAGCAACCCAGAATGCGCCCCAACTCTCACTGATCTCCTCAAAATCCTCACTCCACGGGTCGACACTCGCAGGATCCTGTGGTGCGCCCATCTGCTCACGCAGCTCATCCTTCTGCTTATCCTTGGCGAGGCGGTATTCCCTGAGCTCGCTGTGGTGCTCGTCCTGGCACCAGAAACGGTTCCACCTTTTTTGGGCGCGGTGATAGCGCAGCGCGAGATCGTAGTGAAGCGGGAAATCACCCAGACCGGTGCCTACGTAAACATGGGCTTGAGGACCCAGGTCTTTCAGCAACGGCTCGAGGCCCGGGTTCTGGCCGAGCGCCTGGATAAAGGCACCGATCGCGTACTTGACCGTGTTGCCCATCTTGGACTGCAGCTGGGGGAACCTCCGCGGTTCGAATCGTGCGTCGATCCACGACTTGTAGGCCTCAAAATCGAACTCCGGCCTTCCGACGAGGAAGTTGCTTGGTCCGAACCCGTCAAAGGGCTCGAGCCAGCTTGTTGCGGTCTTGAGGTTGCTCTCGAAGGTGTTGATGTCCGGCGATTTGGGGGCAACAACGCCCCACCCGAAAACACCGATACGTTTGCTCATGATGCGGGTTTACTCATCTCGGCGCTCTACCTCCTATTACGGCGAAGACGGGTATAGCAGCAATAACAAGAACCCGAAAGACGCACTGCGGCAGAGAAATTCAGTAACAGATATACTCTTGCCCGTTGAGCACTGCACCATGAGCAGATAGTGAAGAGACTGAGCCTCCTGGGCTGTATGGCGATCTTCGGCTGGGTCGGATGGTGGCTCGGAAGCAAAATAGGTTTCACCACCGGCTTTCTGTTGAGCAGTATCGGTAGCTTCGTCGGCATCTATGTGGGGTGGAGGATCAACCGTGACTATTTGGGTTGACGTCGGTGGCCGGGCTTGAAGCTGCGACCGCGACCAACCTCACAACTCGGCCCGAGTACGTAACCAATTCGGAGGCACAATGGCAGCGGACGAGCAGAAAGTGATCTTCTCGATGGTCGGGGTCAGCAAGTTTCACGGCCAGAAAACGGTGCTGCGCGACATCTCGCTGGGCTTTTTCTACGGCGCCAAGATCGGCGTGCTCGGCCTCAACGGGGCCGGCAAGAGCACGCTGTTGAGGATCATGGCCGGGGTGGAAGAGTCGTCGAACGGCGAGGTGGTCCGCGCGCCGGGCTACACGGTGGGGCTGCTCGAACAGGAGCCGGAGCTCGAGCAGGGAAAGACCGTACTGGCGGTGGTCGAGGAGGGCGCGTCGGAGGCCAAGGCGCTGCTCGAGGAGTTCGACGCCCTCGCCGATCGTTTTTCCGAGCCCATGGACGACGACGAGATGCAAAAGGTCCTCGATCGTCAGGCTGATGTGCAGGACAAGATCGAGGCCATGGGCGCCTGGGAGCTGGATTCCCGTCTCGAGTTCGCCATGGACGCCCTCCGCTGTCCGCCGGGCGATACCGTGGTCGACATCTTGTCGGGCGGCGAGCGACGACGGGTTGCGCTGTGCCGGCTGCTCATCCAGCAGCCCGACATCCTGCTGCTCGACGAGCCCACCAATCACCTCGACGATCTGTCGGTGGCGTGGCTCGAGCGCCACCTCAAGGAGTACCCGGGCACGGTCATCGCGGTCACCCACGACCGCTACTTCCTCGACAACGTCGCCGGCTGGATCCTGGAACTCGACCGCGGCCACGGCATCCCCTGGAAGGGAAACTACTCGTCGTGGCTCGAACAAAAACAGGAGCGGTTGCGGCAGGAGGAGCGCAGCGAGGGCCGCCGGCAAAAGACCCTCGAACGCGAGCTCGAGTGGATCCGGATGGCGCCGCGAGCGCGCCACGCCAAGGGCAAGGCGCGGATCAACGCCTACCAGGAGCTGCTCTCCCAGGACCCGGAAAAGATGGTCCGCGATCTCGAGATCTGGATCCCACCCGGACCGCGGCTCGGCGACGTGGTGATCGAGGCCGAGGGCCTCAGCAAGGGCTTTGGCGACCGCCTGCTCTTCGACGACCTCAGCTTCTCGGTCCCGCCAGGGGCCATCGTCGGCGTGATCGGCGGCAACGGTGCCGGCAAGACGACCCTGTTCGAGCTCATCACCGGCGCCCAGCAACAGGACGCCGGCAGCCTGAGGCTCGGCGAGACGGTGACACTGGGATACGTCGACCAGAGCCGATCCACCCTCGACCCCGAAAAATCGGTGTGGGAGGTGATCTCCGAGGGCTCGGAGTCGGTGTGGTTGGGCCGCGCCGAGGTCAACTCGCGAGCCTACGTGGGACGCTTCAACTTCACCGGTTCCGATCAGCAGAAACCGGTCAAGCTGTTGTCCGGCGGCGAACGCAACCGGGTCCACCTGGCGCGAATGCTCAAGGAGGGCGCCAACGTCCTGCTCCTCGACGAGCCCAGCAACGACCTCGACGTCAACACCCTGCGCGCGCTGGAAGAGGCGATCCTGGCCTTTGCCGGCTGCGTGATGGTGATCTCGCACGACCGCTGGTTCCTCGACCGGGTCGCGACCCACATCATGGCCTTCGAGGGCGACTCGCACGTGGAGTGGTTCCCGGGGCCCTACTCCGACTACCTGGCCGACCGCCGTCGCCGGCTCGGCGACGCCGCCGGCCGTCCGCACCGCGTGACCTACCGGCCGCTGACCCGGAGCTGACGGGAACAAAAACCGTAACCCGAGAGCAACGATGACCATCCTGCTCCGCAACCTGCCGCTCGCGCTCGACCACGACGAGAGCGACCTCGCGTCGACGGCCGCCGCGTTCCTCCGACTCGACGCCGCCCGGGTCGAGATCCGCACCATCGTCAAGAAGTCCCTCGACGCCCGACGCCGCCGCCGTCCGCGATTCCTCTACACCCTCGCCATCGACGTCACCCCGGAGATCGAACGGTCTCTGCTCGCCGAGGACCCGCCCCGGGTCGAGCCGTATCGTGCGGCCGATCGGGTGGAGATCGGGACGGTGCGGCGGCCGGTGGGTTCCACACCACCGGTGGTGGTGGGCTCCGGTCCTGCGGGCCTCTTCGCGGCCTACAGATTGGTCCAGGCGGGGCTCGAGCCCATCGTCGTCGAGCGGGGGCTCGAGGTCACCGAACGCACACGACAGTGGAATCGCTTTCTCAAGGGTGAGACGTTCAACCCGGAGAGCAATCTCCTCTTCGGGTTGAACGTCTC
>JAIVTZ010000283.1:0-5481 GCA_049188105.1 Deltaproteobacteria bacterium
GCGATGGACCTCTCCGGAGAGACTGTAGCGGGAGGTGTTGCCGCGGGGGCCGGGGTCGATCAGCCCGTAGCGGTCGATGAGACCCTCGTCCACCGCCCGTTGCGGCACCTGGTCGGTCGCCAACCAGTCGCCGTCCGAGCCCATGGCGGCGAGGGACCAGCCGGCGAAGGCGTCGCCGCGCGAGTAGGCGACGGTGCCGTTGAATCGCTGGTAGTCGTCGCCGCGGTCCCACGGACCGTCGTAGTGGTAGTACTCGAGGGCCGCTGTGAGGTCGCCTTCCGCGACCCGGAAGGTGTCGGCAACCAGGGCGCGCTGAAAGGCGAAGCTGCCCACGGTCAGGTTGACGATCCCGTCGGGCAGGGCGCCCACCAGATCGAAATCGACGCCCCCAGCCGATGAGAAATCGCCGATCGATGCGTGGTACGGCCCCTTGCGGTAGCGCGCTCGTTCGACCAGCTCGGGGATCAGGAAGTTGAGGTCGGCGTAGCCCTGGCCGTGGCCGTGGGTCGGCATGTTGACCGGCATGCCGCCGACCGAGACCGCAAAGTCGGTGCCGTGGTCGAGGTTGAAGCCGCGCAGGAAGTACTGGTTGGCCTTGCCGCCCCCCGAGTGCTGGGTGGCGATGGCGCCGGGCACCGTTTCCACCAGCTCGCCGGCGCGCAGAATGGGCCGTTTCTCGAGGTCCTCGCGGCCCGTGGTCCCCTCGTTGGACGAGCCGGCGATGCCAAGCAGGTCGTCGCCCCTGGCGGTGACGTCGATGTCGTCGTAGTACTTGAGGCGATGCTCGGTGTCGTCCTCGTGGGTGTGATCCGGCTTCTTCTCAGCCGTCTCATCAGGGTTTTTTGATGGTTCTTCTCTCTCCTGTGCCGGCAAAGGAATGGCACAGAGAAACACCATCGCGAAGATCGCGATTGTCGATCTGATCATTGAAATCCCCCATGCAACCGCGGACCGGCCCTTTCGGCCGATTCCGCGCGAACAAATGTGGATTCGACGGTGGGGGATCAGCCGGGCGGTGCGCGGGGGTTCGCGAAGACTGAATAGTCGGTGGGGCGCGGCAGATCCACGCTTTCGCTCAGCGTGCGATAGGGAGTGAACTCCGGAGAGGCTACCGATGGCGCGGCCGGCGCAACGTCTTGGATGGCGTGGGCGATCGTGAGAACCGCCGTTCGTTTCCGATTCCCTTCGGTCGGGGTGTCGTGATCGTGGTCGTCGTGAGCCGGGTGATCGTGGCCGTGAATCTCGTGCTCGTGGTCGCCGACGTGGAAGTGGAGGTGAAAGAAGCCGGCGCCGAGCTCGCCGTGCCGGTGCCAGTCACTGGCGGCATGGAGACCGAGACCGCCGACACAGACGATCGCGGCCGCACCCAGGACCGGGCCGGCCAGCCGGAACAACCGAATCACGGATCTGCGGAGGCGTCTCACCTCTTGACTCCGCGTTGATTCTACAGGAGCCGCACGGCCTCCCGTCAACGGGTGTGAACGGGGGGAAGGGAGTGAATGTTTCTGTTGTGTTTCCGTGTAACGACGTTGGTGTTTCGCGCCAATTATGGCTGGAGGACTCTATGAAAAAAGCAGTGCTTTCCCTGATGCTGTTGTCTCTCGCAGGCGTCGCGACCGCCCAGGAGGTCGTCCGTTACTTCCCCGGGGCCGCCAGCGCTTCGGGCGACCAGGGTGCTTTCTTCGTCACCGATGCCCGGCTCTACAACCCCGATCCGAGCGAGACGATCACCGTGTTTCTGTCCTTTCTCGACCGGGACGTGGACAACTCCTCCGTGCCGGAGATGTCGGTGAACATCGCGCCCCGGTCGGGCGAGGCGTTCAACGACATCCTGGCGAGCTTTTTCGGGCTCTCCGAGGTTGCCGGGGCGATCCGAATGCGCTCCGAATCCCTCTTCTACGCCACATCGCGGACCTATAACCGGGGTGGGGCCGAGGGAACTTTCGGTACCTTCATCCCGGGGATCTCGCCCGACGACGCGTTGGACAGCGGGATTCTTCTGCAGATCGTGAACGACCCGGCGGACACCGGTTTCCGGGCCAACGTCGGGTTCACCAACCCGAACCTGCAGACCGTCACGGCCACGGTCCGCGTCTTCGACGCCGACACGGGTGAGCTGGTTGGCGAACGGGATCGTGAGCTTCCGCCGCGGACCTTCTCGCAGATCGACGACGTCTTCCGGTTCGTCGGCGAGCGAAACCGCCTGACCACCAACGCCACCGTCGAGTTCACCGCCGATGCGCCGGTGCTGGCCTACGCCACCGTCATCGACAACACCTCCAACGACCCGATCTTCGTGCTGCCCTTCGCCGACGACGGCACGCCGGTCGCCGAGAATCGAGCCCCCAACGGCACCATCACCTCGCCGAGCGGCGACACGACGATCGCCGAAGGGGAGAGCGTCCAGTTTTCCGGCACCGCCACCGACCCTGACGGCGACGACACCACCGTGGTGTGGGACTTCGGCGACGGCGTCACCTCGACCCAGCTCTCACCAAACGCACACGTCTACTCGGACGAGGGCGTCTACACCGTGACCTTTACCGTGACCGACGAGTTCGGCCTCTCCGACCCGAGTCCGCCAACGCTCATGGTGACGGTCAACCCGCAGACCGGGATGGAGGCCACCTTCACCCGGGTCCAGAACGAGATCTTCAACCCCAGCTGCGCCCTCTCGGGTTGTCACTCGGCGGGGAGCGCCGCACAGGGGCTGGTCCTGGCCCAGGGGCAGGCGTTTGGCAACATCGTCAACGTGCGGTCGTCCGAGCAGGGGTCAAAGGATCGAATCGAGCCCGGAGACCCGAACAACTCCTATCTCTATCTCAAGGTGATCGGCGACTCGTCGATCTCAGGGGTGCAGATGCCGCGGTTCCGCGCGCCCTTGAGCCAGGAGCTGCGGAACCTCCTCAGGGACTGGATCGAGGCCGGCGCGCAGAACAACTAATGGTTTAGCGTCTCGGCTATGGTCTCCAGGGCGCCGGCATTGGCATCCATGACCGTCAGGTAGTCACCGGTCTCCGGGGCGTTGCCGCATGGGTCGAAGAGCAGGCTGCCGACGCCGAGGTCTTCGAGGTCGGTCACCGTCGCTTCGAGCGGTTCGCCTTCCCAGAGCATCCACGTCGCGGGGTGGGATTCCAGTTGTTCCTCGAGGTGGTTCCACGCGTGGCCGTCGGGAGTTTCGTCGGGCTCCCAATGGACCTCGATACCGTTGAGCTCGTACCGGCGAATGAGGTACTGGTAGACGGGGTGTGAGAAGACGAGCGGTGTGTCGCCGACGACCTTGGCTGCCAACGACAGCCTCCCGTCGAGATTCAGCAGGGCGGACTCCAGCTCCTCCATCCGCGCGTGGATCCCCTGTTCGTGCTCCGGTCGCAGCGCGGTGATGGCCGCGGCGACGGCCTGCGCCTGCTGGATCGCCAGCGTCGGGTCGAGCCAGGTGGTGAAGGCCCACCCGCCGTGCTCGTGCTCGCCCTCGGGTCCGTGGCTGTGGGTGGTGACGCTCTCCATTTCGACCAGCCGGTCCGCGAAGGCCGCTCCCGTGTCGACGAGCCTGGACGATGGGAGAGTGGCGCGGTCGACCCACTTCGCATATCCGGCCCCGTTGAGCAGGATCAGATCGGCCGCCTGGTAGGCGGCGATGGTGTCGGCGTCGGGTGACCAGTAGGCCGGATCCTCGTCCGCCGGCGCCGGAAAGACGACCTCCACGAGGTCGCCACCGATCGTCTCCGCAAAGTATGCGAGCGGGTAGTTCACGGTGTAAATGACGAGGGTGTCGGTGGTCTCCTCGGCAACCGGCGCCACCTTGGCCGATTCATTGCCACCACAACCGGCAAGCAAAACGGCAAGGGTCACTACGATCGATTTGAATGTGCGCATGACGATCTCCTTCTGGTCGAGGGCCGAGATTTGATCAAACTGATTCCATGGTCTGCAGACCAACCACTCACTCCCCGTTGGATGGTGGGAATCGTCGAAAATGCACATGACCGTCGTAGTTTACTGCAACAGCAGGAGACGCACCGCAGTCGAGGCAAAGCGAGCGGTGAGCGCCGTCAGCACGCCCGCGAGCAGCACACTCGTCAGCACCACAACTGCCACCTCGGTGACCAGAACACCCGCCACCCGAACCCTGGACCCGCCGATCTTGGCCATCGTCTCTATCTCACGCTCGCGCAGTCGCAGCGAGAGGACGAAGACCAGCACCGCGGTGGCGAGCGCGGCCAGACCGACCAGCAACATTCCCGCCACCACGAAGTTCTGCACCGTGAAGATGGTGCCGAGGAGGTC
The DNA here is from genome assembly GCA_049188105.1 of Deltaproteobacteria bacterium. GTDB lineage: Bacteria > Acidobacteriota > Thermoanaerobaculia > Thermoanaerobaculales > Sulfomarinibacteraceae > Sulfomarinibacter. Next base: position 4,288 of record JAIVTZ010000283.1, read on the forward strand.
ATCGATGACGGTTGTCGGTTGCAGGACCTGTGCGGGATCGTCTGGCGATTCGTAGCGGCCCATCAGGATCGTCCCGGACTTCTGATCGTGGGGCACGGCGATGACCGCCGAGACGGGGTAGTCCGCCACCGAGCCGTGGAAGTGGAAGGAGTCGATGTTGTCCGGTGTGATCTCGGTGTACTGGACGATCGAAGCGTTGGCGACGATGTTGCCGCCCTCCCGCGACAGCACGCCGGAAGCCGCCTCGGGCGCCGCCATGTCCTGGTGGCCGTGCACCAGGCCCTGGACGATCCACGCCGTCTTGAGGTCGACGAAGACCGCCACGTCATCGGCGGTGTAGGAGGGTTCGAGCACGCCGACCACCTGCATCTTGAGCGGATAGACGCCGGCGATGTCGAAGACGCTCTCGGGTGAGGAGATCACCGTCCCACCGACCGCGACGTTCAGAGCCTCGGCCGCCCGTTTCGCGGCCTCCCAGTTCTGGTCGTAGGGCACCAGGCTGTAGCCTATTTTACGGGCCATGAGGTTGGAAAAATAGGTGATGATCACCGGCTCGTTTTGGGTTTGAATCCGGGTCTGGTCGTTGTGGTAACGGACGACGTCGATGAAGACTTTCGAGTAGCCCCATTTCTCGATCAGCTTCGCGCCGTCGCGTATCAGCGCATGCGGCCCCTCACTGTTCCTGGCGCCCACCTGGCCAGGCACGGCGAACACTTCCCGGCCCTGTTCCGCCGCTTGCCGAGCCGTGATAAGCGCCCCGCTCGACTCTCCGGCCTCGACCACAATTACAGCCTGGCTGAGACCGCTGACGATGCGGTCGCGAGCCATAAGCTGCGGGCCGCGCGGCGGTGAATTTGGATGGAGTTCTGAAATTAGCGCGCCGCGTCCCACGATCTGCTCCGCCAGCTCGGTGTTCGAGCGGGGGTGGATAACCCGAATGCCTGAACCCAGTACAGCCAGAGTTCGCCCTCGCTGGCAGGCAAGAGCGCCCCGGTGGGCGGCGGTATCGATTCCTGCCGCTAAACCACTGACCACGGTTAACCCTCGTTCGGATAGCTCTCGCGCCAGGGTTTCGGCAAGTTCAGCCGCGCCGTGGCTGGGCTGCCGGGTTCCCACGATTGCAACCGCGCGTTCATCAGCCGGTAAGAGCCCCCCGCGCACGAATAGGACGACCGGAGCATCGTTCAAGAAGCG